>NC_009881.1:615530-923295 GCF_000018205.1 Rickettsia akari str. Hartford
TCAAATGTACGGGCTGATACACTTAAGGTTTTAAGACCGTCTGCGATGGTAGTCGGTGCCTTATCAAATTTATATATCTTATTATTTTTAACCGATAAATAAGCATCATTAGCAGTAAGCGGTTCTGAACCTATTAACAAGCTTATCGGTGATATTAATTCCTTGGCAAGGTATGAGCCGGAAATTAAACCGCCGCCGCCGCAAGAGGCAAAAATAGCATCAGGACTAAAGCCTAGCTGCTGTAATGCTTCATAGCATAAAGTGCCTGCTCCTGCTATTGTAGAATCACTATCGGAAGGATGTATATAGTAAAATCCTTGCTTTTCATCTTCTTTTGCTTTTTCTTCTGCTTCTTGTCGAGTATATGTATATATAACTTCACCGCCGTAATAAAGAGCTGCTTGCTGTTTTACTTTTGAAGTATTTAACGGTAAATAAATCCTTGTTTTAAGACCGAATAATTTACTTGCATAAGCAAGACCAACCCCATGGTTACCCGTACTATAACAGACTATTTTATCAGGTAATTTGCCTTGCTCTTTTAATTCTAATAAATGATTTAATACTCCTCTAACTTTGAATGCACCGGTTTTTTGTAATGATTCAACCTTAAAAAAAATCTCATGACCGAGCATCTCATTTAAGCTTTCAGAGTGAACGATTGGAGTTAAATGTAGATATTGTTTTATTCTAGTATGTGCAGTAGCTACATTTTGAGAAGATTGTAGTAATAAAGTCATAAATATAATTAATAAAGATGGCTTGCAATCGCATTTATACTATATTATATAGTTAATAATTAGAAATTTTTAAAGGTTTTAATTGATGAATAAAAAGTCCCTGCCGCTTATGGCATTACGAGATATGGTAGTATTCCCGGGAGTAATTGCTCCTATTTTCGTGGGTAGACAAAAATCGCTGAAAGCGTTATCCAATACTACAATTTCTGAGGAAGATAATAGTAAATATATTTTAGTAACTTTACAGAAAAAATTTGATCAAGAAAACCCTAGTAAACATGAACTTTATAACACAGCTATACTTGCCAAGATTATCCAAATAGTGAAGTTGCCTAATAATACGGCAAAAATATTAATAGAAGCAGTAGCAAGAGTAAAGCTAAGCAATATCAAAGGCGAAGAGGCTTTTGAAGCAAATTATGAAATTATTCCAGATGAAGAAATATTTGATGTTAATAACATGCGTTCATTAGTGGATAATGCAGTACAATTATTTAGTAAATATGTGATTAATAATAAGAAAATTAATGCGGAAATTATTGAAACTATCAATAAAGAAATAAGTAATAGTACTAATTTTATAAATATTATAAATATATTAGCTTCACATCTGATAACTTCACTTGAGGCCAAGCAGCATTTATTAGAAGAAACTAGCCCTTTTAAGCGTATCACTGCGGTTATTAGTACGCTTACTTCCAATATAGTTAATTCAGAAACCGAGCAGGCATTGCAGCAAAGAGTAAGAAAGCAAATCGAAAAAACGCAGCGTGATTATTATCTGCACGAACAAATGAAAGCTATTCAAAAGGAACTTGATGAAGATAAATCGGAACTTGCCGATATTGAGAAAAAAATTAAAAGTTTAAAATTATCTAAAGAAGCTAAAGAGAAGGCAGAATCAGAGCTTAAAAAACTTCGTAGTATGAATCAAATGTCGGCGGAGTCGGGAGTGACGCGTAATTATCTTGAGACTTTACTAAGTTTGCCTTGGGGTAAGTATGATAATAGCAAAATAGATATTAACCAAGCAGAGAAAATCTTAAATCGTGACCATTTTGGACTTGAAAAAGTGAAAGAACGAATTATAGAATATTTAGCAGTATTACAGCGTTCAAGTAAAATTAGAGGGCCTATATTATGTTTGATAGGTCCGCCAGGGGTTGGTAAAACTTCACTTGTAAAATCTATTGCTGAAGGAATGGGGAGAAAATACACTAAATTCGCTCTAGGCGGTGTTAGAGACGAAGCAGAAATCAGAGGGCATAGAAAAACTTACCTTGGATCAATGCCGGGTAAAATTTTAGGTCAACTTAAGAAAGTTAAGACTAGTAACCCTGTAATGCTGCTTGATGAAATTGATAAAATGAGTTCTGATTTTAGAGGTGATCCGGCATCCGCTTTGCTTGAGGTATTAGACCCTGAGCAGAATAGTCACTTTGTTGATCATTATCTAGAAGTAGAATATGATCTATCAAATGTAATATTTATTGCTACTGCTAACTCACATGATTTACCTAGAGCTTTAAGTGATAGAATGGAAAAAATATATATATCCGGTTATGTAGAGGAAGAAAAACTCCAAATCGTCAAAAATTATTTAGTGCCGAAACAATTTAAAATGCATAAAATCAAAAAAGATGAAATTACTATATCTGAGACGGCAATTTTGGATTTAATTAGATATTATACCAAGGAATCAGGTGTAAGAGCTTTAGAACGTGAAATAGGAGCGTTAACTAGAAAAGCATTAAAGCAAATTTTAGCAGATAAAACAGTTCAGCATATCGCCGTAGATAGTAATAATCTTGAAGAATTTTTAGGGGCTAAAAAATATAATTTCGGGATTGCTGAGCAAGAAGACCAAATAGGGAGTACTACAGGACTTGCTTATACTGAATTAGGAGGAGAGCTTTTAACTATAGAGGCTTTAGCATTTCTAGGGAAAGGTGAAATCAAAACCACCGGAAAACTTGGTGATGTTATGAAAGAATCGGCAATGGCTGCCTATAGTTGTTTTAGAAGTAGAGCAACAAATTTTGGATTAAAATACGATAATTATAAAGATTTTGATATTCACATTCACGTACCGGCCGGAGCTATTCCAAAAGATGGACCGTCTGCCGGCTGTGCTTTGTTTACTACTATTGTTTCGTTAATGACTAAAATACCAGTACACCGCACTGTAGCAATGACCGGTGAAATTACTTTAAGAGGAAATGTTTTACCTATAGGTGGTCTTAAGGAAAAGTTACTTGCTGCGAGTAGGGGAGGGATTAAAACCGTATTAATTCCTGAGGAGAATGTTAAAGACTTAAGAGATATACCGTCGAATATAAAAGAAAGCCTAGAAATTATATCCGTGTCAAATATCGACCAAGTACTTAAGTATGCTTTAGTAGAAACCCCGTTAAATAAATAGAGATCAGTCATATACTCGTTTAATTTAAAAAATGGGCGTCGTTGTTTAATATTGTTTGATCTGCGTGATCGTCTGTGTACGCTGTGCGGTCAAAAAAATATAAAACGCCTTGCTCCTTGCCAAATGACACTTCATCTATCTGCTTTTTATTTACTATCAGTATATAGTACCGAGTAATTTTTATAAAACCCGCGATGTCATCCATGAACCCTCGATATCATTCCTGTAAAAGCAGGAATTCAGTAACCTATTACCGTGGGCTTGGACCACTGGGATCTCGTATCGCAGACTCAGTCATAAGATACCGCGATCAAGTCGCGGTATGACGCCAAAGAAACTTGGATGCCCGCTTTCGTAGGAATGACATTGGTATTCACGCGTGCAATGCCTTCTCGCAATTACAGAAAAACCGAGCAATGCAATAACACCGCAATCTTTCGACTGTGGTTCAATCCATAAAATTTATCACTTTCTTATAAATAATCCCAAAAATCTATTGTTGTAAAAAAGTTGCTACAAATTATTAATTAAAATTAATTTTATCTATATAACACACATTAAGATTTCTTAACTAATTACTAATGTGATTTAAAAAAATAATTAATGTATTGGAGTGAATATTAATGAAAAAATATTAAGAAAATATGCACTAATTCTAATGCCACAGGAGCCACAATTCCTAATCTCGGTAGCGTAAGCTTGAGTACCGGTGCCGGTCTTGTAGGAGGAGTATTTAATAACGGCGATATTATTCAAACAGCGGTTGTAGGTCTTGGAATTAAAATATCGGAAGATAAAGCAAATGCTGTTGTTGGCGGGATAAATACATTAATAGCACTACCTGCTTTTGGTATGGTTGAGGTAAGTCAAAATGTATCAATAGGTCCTCTTAAATTTATTAGTAATAATGTTACGTCAATTATTACCGGAGTCAGTCATCAAACATGTAGTAATATAGATTTCGCTGGTAAGAATTCTACTTTGCAAATTAATAACGGTTTAAATATTAGAACTCATACAGATAATACGGTAGCCAGAAATAACGGTATACGACTTTTGCAGGTACAGAGAGTATCTTAAATAATATCGGCTTAACTAATTCTCTTTCTCAAATAAATGTAGGAAATGGGGAAGCACATATTGATATGCCTGGAGCAGGTAATATCGTAGTCGATAATACGGTATTTACGAAGTTACTTAGTATGAATAGTATTGGACAGGTAATATTTAATCAAGCTTTGGACCTAGGAGCAGGTGGTAACATATTATTTGGAGTGGATGTTAAGTTAATAACAAATGGTGTGACCGGTTCAATTACAACTTCTACAAATAATCAAGGAACACTGATAATACAAAGCGGTAATGTTAACGGTATGATTGGAGCTAACAGCAGCTTAAAACTTGTAAATATCGAAGCAAATCCCGTTACGTTCTCAGATAACGTATTTGCTCCTGTAGCTTTAAATAATAATGGCTCTATCTTAACTTTATCAGATGGAGTTACGCTAACCGGAGTAGTAACCACTACTCCAGGCGATGATAGTGGTAAATTAATATTTGCAGATGGTGGAACGGTCACAGGTAGCGTAGGAGCAAATAGAGCAGCATTAGAAGAAATAATATTCAACGGTATAAATATACAAGATGTAGCAGATGCCATAGCTGATGTAACGACAGCATGGATTAGTCGGTAACTTAAATTATAATGCAAACGGTAAATTAACGGCTAATAAAGGCATAGTAGAAAATATTGCTTTCAAAGGTACTAACGGAACGTTTAATTTAGGAGATAGCTCTGTCATTATTGGAGCAGTACTTAGCACCGGTGGTATAGGTGGTACATTGAATTTTATAGGTGACGGTAATGTAACTCAAAATATAGGTAGGAATGTGACGGTAAATATAAATCACGCTCATATACCGGATAGATTTTAGCTGGTTATAGCTATTTAGCTCCGAAATTGATTAATTTAACCACAACGTTAGGGATTAGGTACTCCAATATTATGGGATTCGGGATATACTGAAACTGGCACGACTTTCAAAAATTTAATCGTTAAATGGAAAAAGTATAATACAATTTAAGTGCTTGCGGGTGTGAGGATCTCAAAAGATATTAACGTAGAAAATATAGTTTTAATCGTTATATTTTGTATTTCTCTCTCTTATTGTTGCTATTAGTTTTTCATATGAAATTTTAGATTGTTCTTTAAACATATTTTTGTTAAAAATGAGCTCATAGACAAGACAATAATAAGAAGTTTTAAGAATGCAATAGCAATTTAATTAGAAGCAAATGAATTGAGATTGTTTTAAGAAGTATACGGGATTAGTTTTTTTGATAATATTAAAAACTCGGAATTTAAAAGAGATTTAACATAAAAATTAGACATTTTTGCACATAAAAGGAGCATATGAATTTTTTAGAAAACGAAGAAAACCATGACATGGATTGGCGAGAGTGACGGGACTCGAACCCGCTACCTTCTGCGTGACAGGCAGACGCTCTAACCAGATGAGCTACACCCCCTTTACATACGAGACAACAATATATATAACAATTCTTCTATTCCTGCAAGAGTAAAATATCTTATTTTATCGAAAAATATAAAGCACCCAAATCTCTAAACATTCCTTCTTATTATTAATTCAAATTAGTAATTATTAATTGAAGCCTTGAAAATTATTAGAGATTTTATATGACTAAACCATATGTCATTAAATTAACTACTCCTTTTGAGCATATTAAACTTTATAATCCTATACCCGATATTGCGCTTAGAAGTGCTATTATTATGCAGGCAATAATACTAATACTTATACCAAGAAAGAAGCAACAAAAGCAGAATATAATGCTAAAAAGTGGCTTTTTGAAAATAATGAAAATTTTAAGCTACATTCTTAGACATGGGTATTGAGCCTAATTATGTAATAAAGACTACTAAAAAACTAATTAAATCGCAACAAAATAAAGATAAGCATCCTAAACTCTACATCTAAAGTTTAGATGCAGTAATTTGTAATAAAACTTGAAATTACTCTAAATATAAATTAATTATATAGGTGTTACTTAGTAACGCCTATATATTAATGATTTCAGATTATAAAGGTTATTTATGATTATTTCAGTTTCAGGTCAACATATTTCGATCGGTAATAATTTACAAGAATATTCAAAAGAGAGGGCTACGCAAATCGTTAAAAAATATTTTACCGATATAATAAATATAGATATACATTTTTCAAAAGAAGGAATGAACTTTAAATGTGATATTATAGTAAAATATGGCTCAGGTAAACATAATATAATCAAAAGTCATGATAGGTGTAGCGATACATATATAGCTTTTGATAAAGCTATGTCAAAACTAGAAAAACAGCTTAGAAAATATAAATCAAAATTCAAAAATCATCATGCTGGTAAAGTAAAAATATCAGAAATTGCTTACGAAGGTACCAAATATATTATTAATCCGCAATCTGATATTGAAACCTCTAACTCCGAAGATAATGATAATCCGGCAATTATCGCTGAAAAGCCTGTAGAAATATTAAAATTATCAGTAAAAGAAGCGGTAATGAAGATGGATTTAGAAGATTTACCTGCGGTAGTATTTAAAAATATCAATAATGATCGTATCAATATAGTGTATTATCGTAAAGATGGTAACATTTCTTGGGTAGATTATAATTAATGATTATTATCCATTATAAAGGGGTTACGCCAAGAATTGATAAAACTGCATATATTGCCGAAATCAGATCTTTAATAGGAGATGTTGAAATAGGTAGTAATTCAAGTATTTGGTTTAGTACAGTTCTTAGAGACGACGTTGAATCAACAAAAATATGAAATAATATTAACTACAAGATGGTAGTGTAATTCATACTGCAAGATTTAACAGACAGGTAGAAATAGGCGATACCATAACTATCTGTCATCTTTCTCTTATTCATGCCTGCACAACACATAATAATGCATTTAATTTATATGAAGTCTTATCCCGCCACAGAAGATAATGAAATCTAAAGAATTATGGATGGGTTCCCCCCTGCAAAATTTGTTAGATATTTAACTGATCAAGATTGAGAATATACGCGAGATAATGTAAGACATTATGTAGAACTTGCGAGTATTTATAAAATTTGATGTCATTCCTAGCTAAATGGCATTGTTGCATGGTTTAAGAACAGTGTTGTCATTCATACGAAATGCAGGAATCCAGCATAAAGCGAGCCTTTAATTGCCAAAATCTGCTGTACTTATAATACTTTTGGATTCCCGCTTTCGTATGAATGACAACACTGTTCTTAAACCATGCAACAAAGTCGCTAAAGTCATAAATGACATACTGTACTATAAGAATCCTTAAACGCCTTAACCGTATTTTTAAGTAAAAAGGCAATAGTCATCGGTCCGATGCCACCCGGGACTGGAGTAATATATTTTACTTTAGACTTAACATGCTCAAAATCAACATCACCGATAATTTTGTTGCCGCTAATTCTATTAATGCCTACATCAATTACTATCGATTCAGGATTAAAATATTCTGCAGTTAATTTTAAAGGCGAACCTATTGCAGCAACTACAATATCCGCTTTTAAAGCGATAGAGCCTAAATTATGTGTTTTAGAATGGCAAATAGTAACACTGCAATCTTCTTTTAATAGTAAAGCACTTAAAGGTTTTCCTACTATATTTGAGCGTCCAATAACTACAACGTGTTTACCACTTAAATTAGGTTCGTATTTTTTTATCACCGCAAGACAACCAAGGGCAGTGCATGGTATAAAACTTTGACTGAATTCACTTACATCTATAATACCGCTATGTAAGTAACCAACATTTAAAGGATGAAACCCATCAACATCTTTATATGGTGATACAGCAGATAAAATTTTATTTTTATCTATGGAGTTTGGCAAAGGAAGCTGAACTATCATTCCCGAAATCTCGTTATCATGGTTTAACTCATTGATTTTTGTTATTAAATCATTTGTATGAATAGTAGTAGATAGATTTACTAATAAAGTATCGATTCCTATTTTATGTGCATTTTTTATTTTATTTTTTACATAAATAATACTTGCAGGATTATCGCCAACTAGTACTATAGCAAGCTTTGGTGAAGCGTTGGTTTGACTTTTAAGTTCTTGAATTTCTAGCTTTAAATCCTCTAGTATCTCATTTGCTAACGCTTTACCGTCAATTATATTATTCACTATATTTTTATCCTTTTTCAGTTATCATCCAGCGACTTGATCGCGTGTTCAAGGTATTTTTATTGTTTTTATGGATACCGTATAATAATATAAAATTCTGTGATGAGATTGCAACAAAAAGACCTACAACCGATAATAATATTAAAGTGATAAATTCAAATTTTAATTCCTCAGCAACAAGAATAGAGTAATCACGGTATATAATCATGGATATAATAGTGAATATCAGTACTATGCTCTTACTAATACCGATACTTATTCCGGAGTCAAGCCACGGTATGACAGCGAGTACTTTTTTTCGTTCCACATAACAATACTTCCACAGAAATGACATGGGATACTTACTTCCTTTCCCCATACTTAGTGGTAGAATATTCAAAATGTAGAGCCTGACCGTTAAATACTCTAATATAAGCATGATGAATGCTGCTTGCAGCTTCAGCAAAGCCCGTAAGAATCAGCTTAAGCTTACCGGCATAATGAGCAATATCTCCAATGGCGTAAATACCTTCTATATTAGTTTGATAATAGGAATTATCTACTTCAATATGGTGAAGCTTAACATCTAAACCCCAATTAGCTAAAGATCCTAGATCTTGTTTTAAACCAAAAAACGGTAGTAATACATTGGCATCTAATTTGCGAATGTTATTTTGCAGGTCTTTAACTATAACTGTTTGAAGTGTACCATTATTGCCATCTAAAGCATTTAACTGATAACCGGTGACTAATTCGATTTTACCAGTTTCTGCAATATCTCTTAACTGCCTTACGCTTTCAGGAGCTGCCGTAAATTTATCTCGTCTATGCACTAAATATATTTTATTTGCAATTTCTGAAAGAGAAATAGCCCAGTCGACGGCGGAATCACCGCCTCCCGCTATAACTATATTTTTACCTGCGAATTTACTTTTATTATTAATAAAATAAAAAACCGATTTGCCTTCAAAATCTTCAATATTGGCAAGAGGCGGCTTGTTTGGACCAAATGAACCAGCTCCCGCTGCAATAATAATAGCTTTGCTTTTAATAATAGTATTTTTTGAGGTTCTAATTTCAAAAAAATCACCTTGCTTATTTAGATCTGTAGCATGCTGATTTAAGTGATATACAGGCTTAAAAGGAGCAGCTTGAAACTCTAACTGTTTTATTAGCTCTTCTGCGGCAATTTTAGGATATGCCGGTATATCGTAAATAGGCTTTTCAGGGTATAGAGTAATACACTGACCTCCTACGGTTTCTTGAGCATCGATAACGTGGCACTTCATCCCAAGCATTCCGGCCTGAAAAATCGTAAACAGCCCGACCGGTCCCGCTCCGATTATTATAACGTCAGTATTATGCATTATTTTTTTAACTCAATTTAAAAAAGGATTTTATTGGATCTTGAGGAAATAATCAATTGTTATTGTTATATACTCGCTAAATTTGAAAAATTGGCTACATCGTCTTTGTAAGTCCTCGGATGTTGAACCTTTATTATACGCTCCGCTCCTCGGCGCGCAAACTCATTGCTCTTTTCCCAATTGAGCTGCGTCTACCAACTTTTCATTCTACCGTGGAGTATAGTGCTTAGAGAGATATTGATTTAATATGTCCTAACTTTTACTGAGTTAAGAATTTTTTTATCTCTAGTCAGGTAGCTCTAATGCATTTTGCTGTTGCTACAATAAGTCTATCAGTCGGATCACCATGAAAATCATCCATAAGAAAAACGCTTTCAGCAGCAACCTACGGAGCAATTTCTTTAATAGACACTCTATTAAAATAGTTATAGAATTTAGAAAATCCTTTATAGGCTCATGAACATTAATATGCCTTTTAAAGTTAAGCGTAGCTATTTCCCATAATGAAATAGAACTTA
The DNA here is from genome assembly GCF_000018205.1 of Rickettsia akari str. Hartford. NCBI lineage: Bacteria > Pseudomonadati > Pseudomonadota > Alphaproteobacteria > Rickettsiales > Rickettsiaceae > Rickettsia > Rickettsia akari. Next base: position 625,783 of record NC_009881.1, read on the forward strand.
GGAATAATTGTGAACTTTCTTGAGCTAAATTGATTTTGTGTTTTATTTGCTCTGATAATTCTTCAGGTTGTAATAGTTACCACAATAAAACATGGGTACTAATCCATTATTAATACCTTGTAAAATCGTTCAAATTTGCAAAAGATTAATAATGGAAATTAATTTTCTGCATTCCATTTGTCTTTTATTGGATCTAATATATCTGCTTTTATCTCAGCTTTATTTTTTAGCATACCGAATATTGAAATCTTTTGAATATTTATAGGGAATATTTATTTTTATTAAAATTTTACGAAATATTATCGGTTTTGTTATCTTAACTATAAGTGCAGGAAATAGCTTTGCTTCATCTGCTAATGCTTTTCGCCTTGTTAGTGCAACGGTTTTACCGTCTTGTATAGTTACGGCTACACCTTTAGCTTTTGGTACGTTACTACGACTGCTCGCAATGACAGGGCGGTATTCACGCAATGTTGCCTTACTTCCGCATGATAAGACTGTGTGTGCCTTAAAAAGGCATAAACAGTAATCAAGAGTGATGTGTGTCAAGTCAAAAATCTAAAAAAAAAATAAATATTTATATTGAATAAATTATTATTCTCGTGTCTACTTAAGTGAAGATTATATACACTAAATATGGTGTCATTTTTTCAAAATAAGCATTATGAATAACGCCTACAGCCCCATTAGTACCTATAATGAACACGCTTAAAAAAAATAAATTTCAAATAACTATAAACAACAACCATAATAATTTACTTAATCCTTTCGGTAAAGCTATTCTGCGAGATCGATATCTTATGAAAGGTGAGGATTTTCAAGATTTATTTGCACGAGTTTCCAGTTATTATGCCGAAAATAAGCAGCATGCTCAGAAGCTATATGAATATATGAGTAAAATGTGGTTTATGCCGGCAACACCAATCTTAAGTAACGGCGGAACGGATAGAGGGCTTCCTATTTCATGCTTCTTGAATGAGACCGATGACAGCTTAGACGATATAGTAAATCTATGGACGGAAAATGTTTGGCTTGCTGCACGCGGCGGTGGGATTGGAAGTTATTGGGGTAATGTTCGTTCTATTAATGAAGGGATTCGTGATAAAGGTCATTCATCCGGTATTATACCGTTTATTAAAGTAATGGATTCTATGACTCTCGCTATTTCGCAAGGTTCTATTAGACGAGGTTCATCGGCTGTATATTTGCCTATTAATCATCCTGAAATCGAAGAATTTATTGATATAAGACGTCCGACAGGTGGGGATGTTAACCGTAAAGCTCTTAATATTCATCATGGTATAGCGATTACCGATGAATTTATGAAAGCAGTTGAAAACAATACGGACTTTGACCTTATTAGTCCTGCTACCAAAAAAGTCGTAAATAAAATTAGAGCAAGAGACTTATGGGTTAAGTTATTAACTACTAGAATAGAAACGGGTGAGCCTTACTTGTTATTTATCGATAGTGTTAATAAATCTATCCCTGAGCATCATAAAAAATTAGGGCTTCAAGTTAAAATGTCCAATCTTTGTAGCGAAATTACATTGCCGACTGGAATTGATCATTTAGGAAAGTCAAGAACGGCCGTTTGCTGCCTTGCTTCTTTAAATTTAGAGTATTATGAAGAATGGAAAGATGATAAAGAATTTATCTATTCTATTATGTTGTTCCTTGATAATGTTTTAGAAGACTTTATCAATAAAGCACCAAATACGATGGCAAGAGCTAAATATTCGGCTTTGCGTGAGCGAAGCGTTGGACTTGGCGTAATGGGCTTCCACTCATTTTTGCAAATAAAAAAAGTACCGATAGAATCGGTGATGGCAAAAGTTTGGAATAAAAAAATATTTGAATATATATCTGCTGAAGCTGATAAAGCCTCAATAGAAATCGGTAAAGAAAAAGGAGCATGTCCTGATGCTCTAGATGCAGGAAGTAATGAACGATTTAGCAATAAAACCGCAATAGCACCCACAGCCTCAATTTCAGTAATAGCAGGTAATGCATCACCAGGAATAGAGCCGTTTGCTGCTAATAGCTTTGTACAAAAGACTTTAACCGGTTCTTTTAATGTGCGTAACAAACATTTAGAAAAGTTATTAGAAGAGAAAGGATTTAATAATGACCAAGTTTGGTCTTCGATTGCAACACATGAAGGATCAGTGCAACATTTAACATTTTTATCCGAAGCAGAAAAACAGGTTTTTAAAACCGCTTACGAAATTGATCAAAATTGGTTAATTGAACTAGCAAGCGATCGTACTCCTTACATTACGCAAGCACAATCTTTAAACATCTTTGTACCAGGTAATGTTAGTAAGAAATATTTAAATAATATTCATTTTAAAGCATGGAAGAAAGGAGTAAAAAGTTTATATTATTGTAGATCGACATCAATACAGCGAGCCGATAAAGTGTCGCATGACATATTAAAAGCCGATTTTAAAGATTTAGAGAAACAAAACGATAAGCTAACAGAAGCCGGTAATTACGAAGAATGCTTGTCTTGCCAGTAATAGTGGTTAATGTTGTTTCTAGTTAAAAGCTCATGGGATTAACTTAAGAATCGATGCCATTCCTGCGCAAGCATGAATCCAGTAAAACATAAAAAACTTATTTTTTATATGTTTATTTTATCGTATATGTACATATAGTAGGGTTATTTTTTAGGTTCCTGCTTTCGCAGGAATGACATTGAGTATTTTTTTGAGTCATACCACAAAGTATACTGGTAAATAATAAAAACAAACAAGAAGAACAATTATGTCACTACTTGATGCAAGTCCAATATATAAGCCATTTTCATATCCATGGGCATATACAGCTTGGCACACTCAACAAAAAATTCATTGGTTACCGGAAGAAGTACCGCTTGCCGATGATGTGAAAGATTGGAAGTATAACTTAACTCCAGGGGAAAAACATCTATTAACACAAATATTTCGTTTTTTTACTCAGGCGGATATTGAAGTGAATAACTGCTATATGAAGCATTATTCACGAGTATTTAAACCGACTGAAATATTAATGATGTTATCGGCATTTTCTAATATGGAAACGGTACATATTGCAGCATATTCACATTTACTTGATACGGTAGGTATGCCGGAAGTAGAATATTCAGCATTTCTTAAATATAAGGAAATGAAAGACAAGTATGATTATATACAGCAATTTGGAGTGGATACCAAAGAAGATATAGCAACTACACTCGCAGTATTTGGAGCTTTTACTGAAGGATTACAGCTATTTGCTTCTTTTGCGATTATGCTTAATTTCCCTCGTTTTAATAAAATGAAAGGTATGGGTCAGATTATTTCTTGGTCAGTGCGTGATGAAACTCTTCATACTAATTCAATTATTACTCTGTTTAAGACTTTTGTAAGAGAGAACCCTGAAGTTTGGACAGAAACTTTACGTAAACGTATTTATGAAGCTTGTACAACTATTGTGCATTTTGAAGATGCCTTTATTGAACTTGCGTTTGAAGTTGGCGGTATTGAAGGGTTAACGGCATATGAAGTAAGACAATATATTCGTTATATTGCTGACCGTCGTTTAATGCAACTAGGGCTCAAAGATGTATATTTGGTCAATCATAACCCGCTTCCTTGGCTTGATGAAATGCTAAATGGAGTCGAGCATACGAACTTTTTTGAAAATAGAGCGACTGAATATTCAAAAGCGGCGACTACCGGTTCATGGGAAGAAGTATTCACTCAGATGGACGCCAAAAGAGGAGGCTAAAGAATATACTAAGATAGAACTTGAAAATTGGCAGCCGTGTCTTTGTAAGCCTTCGGATGCTGAACATGTTGTATCGAAGTATACATATTAACAACAACAATAAAAAAATTTAAAATACCTAATTTTTATTTGTGAAAATTTTGAATAATGTTATGGATGTTACAAATAATACAAATTATCAAAAGGTTGTAGAAAAAGTTTTATCTTCTTCTAACGCTAATAAAGCACTAAAAAGTGCAATTAAGGACTTATCATCTTCAAAGAGTATAAGCTTAAGAACGGTGTTACTCGGAGCAAAATTTGTTTTAACTAATCCTGTAAATACTTATAATCTTGTCAAACTTGCTAAATCCTCTAATATATATCTTGATCCGGAATTTCAAAAATCACTTCTTGAGAAATCTCCAATATGGGAATTTTTAAAAAAACATTCAGACGATTTGCCTAAAATAGGTCAAATCTTAGCAAATTCAGGCTTTAGAGAATTTCAAGATAAGAGTGCTTTAGATAAAAAGGGACTCGAAATACTAAAAGAATGTTTTAAAAATGAAAAAGTACTTAAAAAACTTCAAGAAATTGCAGTTGAAGTAAAGCAAGAGCTACCTGACTGGAATAAAGTGACGTCTAGCGTTTTGGGTATGCTGGTTACCGATAAAAATTTCAAAAAATTCTTTAATGACAAGAGCGAAGATATTACGAATTATATACGCACTGGAGCAACTGAAATACTTCCAAGCGATTATATAAAAACTTTTGATAATATATTACAAAAACCCGACAAGAAAAATGTGTTAAAAATATTTAATACACATCCTCATTTTAAGCAAGAACTGGCTGAAAATATAAACGATCCTAATACTCTAAAAAGTTTTAATAAGTTATCTCCTGAAGAACAACTAATTATTGGCAGTTTCTTAGAAGAAGCAAAAGAACAAGCTAAACCTTTCTTAAAAGAACATTTTGAAAGCTACAAAATTGATCTTAAAATTTTAGATATTATTCCTACTTTATTAAACAAAATTCCTGAGACAAAAGAGATTTTTGATACTCTTCATGATCCAAATCAAGGTTTCATGATATCTCTTGAAAAATCCTTAGAAATGGTGGCGGGTGATGATAAAGTAAAAAGTTTTTTTGCTAATAATAAAACAATCTTACCAAATATTGCTTTAGGTATTATTGAAAATAATCCTAGCATACAAAGCATAACAAAAGAATATAATTTTGATCAACAAATGCTTAGTATAGTAGGTGAAGTTATGTCAAAGCCAGAAATTGCTCATGAGATTGTTGCAGACTTAAATAAAGGCGATTATATGAGTTTAACCGGTAATATAATCTCTGCCCTGAATGATCCTTCATTTAAATTAAAAGATATATTAGTAGAGCAAAGTAAAGAAGGTCTATTTGATAATTTCATTACAGGAGTTTTAGAACAAGATGAAAAAAATAGCCAAACTATAAAACTACAACTTATAAATTATGATCTGGAAGCAAGTGATATTACAAAGTTAATGCGCATAATGCCTATATTACTTGATAAACCTGAATCATTAAAAAAGGTTTTTCGAGATTTTATTAAAGGTGATTATATTGGAATGGCAAAAGAGTTAATAATTTTAACTAACGACAATCCTGAAATTAAAAAATATTTAAACAATAATAGAGCAATATTTGCAAATATTTTAGACAAAACTTTAGTGGACATACCAGGTATAAATAACCTTGATAAGAAAGAATTATATAATGTACTTCCATCAATGTTAAACCATCCTGATGAATTAGTTAAAGTTATAGAAGCGGTTGAACAAAGTAATTATCGTGGTGCAGCTAGTGCTATATATAATCTAGCTCAAAAAACCAATTATTTTGAAGGACAATTGCCGAATATTATAAAAGCAAGTTTTAACTATGCTACTGAAAAAGTAAAAGATGTATTTAGTCCATCACAAGATTTTAAAGATAAAACTATAGATGAAATTACTCTTAGAAATAACTTAAATAAAATACAAAATGGAAAATTCAGCTTAGAGGGAGCTATATTAGTAGGTAATTTATCTAATATTGACTTCTCAGGCATATCATTAAAAAATGCAGATTTAACTAAAGTAACTTCTTTAAAAGATTGTAATTTTAAAAATACTAATTTAGCAGGTGCTAAACTACCTGATAATTTAATGCTACTTACTGATACTTACAATCTTAATAAGACAATCCATTCTTTAGCACCTGAACTAATTAAAGAGCAACAAGCAAAATTAATTGATAAGGCAATTGATAAAGTATTTTTACAAATACAGGCCGAAGAAAAAAGGCATTTACTGAGTAAAAAAGAATTTGCTCAACAGGTAAATATGTTATGCGAAGAAAATCAAGCGGTTAAAGACTATATTATAGAAAAACTCAATTCGCTACCTATGAATATGGTTACTAACCTAGCTACTCCTAAAACAAATCAATATAAACATATTACAAATCATTTAAATTCTCCATTACAAATATTGAGCCCTTTATATGAAAATATTGTAAATAAAGAAGATATTAAGAGTAATTTATTGACAAATATTTTAAGCGAAAAAATAGCACAAAAACTTTTTGATAAAGGTGATAATAGAGGTGAAGATTTTTTCATGATTAAGCAGATGCTCAAACCTATCGTTTCTGAATATTCTAATAAGAATCCTGATAATATCAATAATTTTTTAGAGCCGAAAAATCTAGAAAAATTAGCAATTAATATTGCCTCTAATTTAAATTCTAAATCTAAATATACTTGGGCAGGTACTATTACCGGTGGAATTTATTTACCACAAGAAATCTTCAATGAACAGTTAAAAGATAATTTTAAGAATGAGTTTGAAAATATTAATAAACTAAATCTTTTAAAAGAAGCAAAAAATGTAGTTTCAAATTTAGATAGTAAAGTGCATATAGTAGATCATCACTATAAATCACATACTTACGCATCATTACCTACAAAAAGTAAAAAAAATAAACATATAGCTCTATAAATCTTAGATCCAATTGATTTAATTACCATATTATGTAATATAAATTAAAATATTTAAGTAGTTCTTAATTTATTTTTTTGAATCAGTTTTAAGAGAATTTAATATTGATGTAATTAAATACATTGCATTATTTTCATGGAAGTTATAAATTCCATTAAAGATATTAAATTAAAGAATTTCAATAAAACTGTTAAAAGGATATTATCTTCTCATGATGCAGACAAGGCATTTACACGTTTTATTTATGACCTTGCATCTCCAAAGAAAAAAAATATTACCAGTTAGTATAGGAGCGTTATTAAAAGGTGCACAGTTTGCTTTCACTAATCCCGTAAATAGTTATAATCTTGTTAAACTTGCAAGCTCATCTGATATATATCTTGATTCAAACTTTCAAAAATCCATTCTTGAAAAATCCGAAATATGGAATTTTCTAAAAAAACATGTAAATGATTTACTAAAAATAGGGCAAATCTTAGAGAAAGCAGATTTTAGAGAATTTCCAGAAGGTAGTTTTATGGATCAAAAGGACCTTACAACATTTAAAAAATGATAATGTACTTAAAAGCATTAAAGACATTGCAATTGAGCGAAAGCAAGATGTACCTGACTATAATAAAGTGACTTCTAAAACATTAGAAATGTTATCTAACGATAAAAATTTCTTGAAATTTTTTAATGAAAAAGGCAAAGATATAGCAGATTATATACGTACCAAAGCAACAAAAATACTTCCCAGCGACTATATAAAAGCTTGTGATAATATATTACACAAACCTCAAAGTAAGGATACAGATGCAAAAGTTGATCCTAGTATTGTAGATACTATTCCTACTTTATGAAATAAAATGCCTGAAACAAAAGAGATTTTTGATACTCTCAATGCTCCAAATCAAGGAGTAATGGTCGCTCTTGAGCAATCTTAAGAAATGGTATCTGGCGACGATAAATTAAAAAATGTTTTTGCTGATAATAAAACAGTCTTACCTGATATTGCCTCAGTTGTTATTGACAATATTCCGAATATACAAAGCATGAAGAAAGAATATAATTTCGATCAACAAATGCTTAGTACAGTAGCTGAAGTTATGTCAAAACCGGAAATTGCACATGCTATTATTACAGATATAAATAAAGGCGATTATATGAACTTAACAAGCCGTATAATTACTGCTTTTACGAGCATTAATTCAAGTTAAAAGATGAGCAAAGTAACGAAGGTTTATTCGATAATTTAATGTGCCGATTTGGGATGAACAATCAATCGCCTTTAGTCGAATGTAAGATATAATGAAGTTGCCTTGGCGACGAATTTATAAAGAGATATGAGAAGTTATAGAAAAAAATAGCCATATCCAGTATGATTTAAAAGTACACAATATGTGGGTACCAAAGTATAGCAAGAGTGTATTAACGTGAAAGGTAGCGAAGAGAGATCTAGAGATTTATTTAGGAGTATTTGTATGGAACATGAAGTACAGATAATTTCAGGCAAAGTAGCTTGTGATCATGTTCATATGTTTATCTAGTATAGACCGCAAATAACACCTAGCAAACTTGTGCAGTATTGAAAATGCAGTAGCTCAAGAATATTATTGCAAGAATTTGCTTATTTGAGAAAGCAGTATTGGGGCAATCATTTTTGGGCTAGAGGTTATATGGCAGTTAGTTTGGGTAATATTACTGATGAAATGATACAGCAGTATATTGATGAGCAAGAAGGTGCAACTATTAATGATGACCTATTTCTAATCGATTACACTTCTATTTATAACATCTCAGCTTATAGCTGAGAGTTGTTTAGTTAAAGGGGTTTTAGAACAAGATGAAAAATAGCAAAACTATAAAACAACAGTTTGTAAATTATGGACTAGAAACAACAGATGTTACAAAACTTACGAATGTAATACCTATACTACTTGATAATCCTGAGTCATTAAAAAAGGTTTTTGATGAATTTGTTAAAGGTGATTATACGGGAATAGCTAAAGAATTGGTAATGTTCATTACGAATAATAACGAAATCAAAAAATATTTAAACGAGAATAAGGAAATATTTACAGGTATTTTAGATAAAACTTAAAAAGATATACAATTATATAATATACTAACACTTATGCTCAATCCACCGGATAAGTTGGTTCAAATCTTAGAAAATATTGAAAATCAAAGATATATTAATATCGCTACTAGTATAGGTAGTTTAATTTGGACAGAAGGTCAAACGCTGAATATTATAAAACAAATACCAAATGTCGTTAAAGCGGGAGTTGGGTATTTTAAATCTGAGAAGTACCTGTAGAATGAGAAAATAAAATTTAGGCCGATGGTATTACATCGTCTAAAATTTAAATAGTAAGATTAATATTGTATGATCTAAAACAAATACACTTGCCATTACTCCTATTTCTAATAATAAAAAGAAAGACGAAATACATAGATAAACTATACTCACTGAATCCCAAAAATTGATATCGTCTACGAACTTTTATAGTACCCTACGTTTTTTCAAAAGTCCTCAATGTCATCCATTGCGAAAGTAGGAATCCATGCTAAAAAATCTTTAAAATTAAAGATTTTTTATTAGATAATTTTTTTTCAAATAAAGCTTTAAGGAACTTTATTTTAGTGAATTCCCGCCTCCGCAGGAATGACATTTAATATTTGTGCAAACTCTTCTTGGTTAGAATATTCCAATGTGGTTTTATCTTGTATCTGATTTTTAAACCAAGTAACTTGTCTTTTAGCATACTGACGGGTTCGTATTTGAGCTGCATTGAGAGCTCTATCTAAAGTCATATCGCCGTCTAAATAAGCTAAAATTTCTTTTATTCCTACAGCTTTTAAATCCACATAATCTTTAGGAGCAAATTGCTTTTTTATTAAAGCTATTTCGTCAATTGCCCCTTCTTTAAATATCTTATCTAAACGCTCATCACAAGTTTTATATAAAAATTTTCGCTCAGGATTTAAGAAGATAATTTTGAAATTAAAATCAGATAAAATTTGCTCTTTTGGTAAAGTTTGAAAGGAACAAATAGATTTACCAGTTTCCAAGAATACTTCATAAGCTCTAATTAAACGCTGAGTATCATTTTTGTTTATTTTAGAAGCAGCAAGCGTGTCAAGCTCCTCTAATTTATTCCATAATTCTATATTACCTATTTCAGTATGTAAGTTTCTTACTTGTTCTCGTAAATCTTCTGATATATCAGGAATATTATTATATCCGAAAACTAAAGAATTGATATATAAACCAGTTCCACCTATTAATATAGGTAGTTTGACTCGAGCAGTTACTTCTTTTATTTTTTCTGCAGCAAGTTTGAGATATTTTACTACCGAAAAATCTTCCGTAATAGATAGAAAATTATATAAATGGTAAGTCACTTCAGCTGTATAGCTTTGCGGAGGGGAGGCGGTAATAATAGGAATTTTCTTATAAACCTGCATTGAGTCGATATTTATGATCTCGCCGTTATATGCTTTAGCTAGTTCATGCCCTAAATAAGACTTTCCACTAGCAGTTGGCCCGCATAAAATTATTATGTCTTTCGTTGTCACTGATATATAGTTTAGTCTATAATTGTTGGGTCGTTGCATGGCTCGGTTTTTCGTCATTGCGAAGAAATTACAGAGTCATTGACGAAGCAATCCAGTAAAAAATGCTGATTTACAGAATTTTTCTATGGATTGCCACGCGGCCTACGGCTGCTTGCAATGACGGGGTGGTATCCACATCGGTAACACCTCGCAATAATGACATCGTACAATTAAACGGTTTCAGTTTCATGTTGGCCGACTAAATAAGCCCGCATCCATGTAGTCAACTCTTAGACTCTTTAAACCGTTAGATGCTGCTACACCATCTTTAAGTTTAAAAACAAGAGAATCATAATTAGTAGGCGCAAGGTCGTTACGTGTGAGAAAAATATATAAAATAATATTTTAGAAAGCAATAATTCTTTAATAATTAATTAATAGCCCGTATTTTTCAAGATATTTATTAATTATAGCTATTATTTTCCCTAAGCCATTTTTACTAGCTGATTCAGCTCTTGCAACTATAATAGATTCGGTGTTAGAACTACGCAGTAACCACCAACCATGCTCGGTATTTACCCGTACACCGTCTATATCATTAAACTCTATTTTCTCTTCTAATAATTTTTCTTTAATCTCTTTAATAATTTGTAATTTTAACCTAGACGGAACAAATATTTTAATTTCCGGTGTACTATAGCTTTTCGGTAAATCCTCTATTATTTCATCCAGAGTCTTACTTGATTTGCTAAGTAAATCTAAAAATCTAAGTGCTGCATAAATTGCATCATCAAAGCCAAAATATTTATCGGCAAAGAATATATGCCCGCTCATTTCACCGGCGAGTAAAGCATTTGTTTCAAGCATTTTGCTTTTAATAAAAGGATGACCTGTTCGCCATATTATAGGATTTCCGCCAAATGACCTAATTCTATCAACTATTAACTGACTGGCTTTTACATCGACTATTATGGTAACACTCGGATGTTCCTTTAAAATATTCTCAGCAAATATACATAAAATTTGATCACCGAATAATATCTTACCGCCCCCGCTTACAATACCGATTCTATCACCGTCACCGTCAAAAGCTATACCAAGGTCACAATTTTGTTCTTTAACCACTTTTATTAGCTCTTGTAAATTAGCAGGGTTGGTAGGGTCAGGGTGATGGCTTGGAAAATTCCCGTCAATCCTACTATTTATGATTATGTTGTGATTAGTTAAATGCTTTTTTAACTCTTCAATAATATTGCCTGTTGCTCCATTGCTGCAGTCCCAAGACACTTTTAACTGCGGATTAATATTTATTCCCTCTAAAATACGTTTTAGGTATTTATGTTCTATATTATGTCCACAATATATGTCATGCCCGCGAAATCGGAAATCCATGTCTCCACTTGTATTAATATGAATTCCTGCTTTCGCAGGAATGACATCAGGGGTTGTGGGCATAACATGATTATTCAAAACCTTTGCTAATAAATCCTTTATCTGATCACCGAAAAAAGATTTACCGTGTTGCAGCATTTTAAAGCCGTTATCGTCACGAGGATTATGCGATCCCGTAACCATAATACTACCGGCAGGCATAAATTGTTTATCGACAAAATATAGTACTGGTGTCGGAACTACGCCAATATTTATGATTTCAGCCCCTGCATCAGTTAGTCCTAATTCTAAAGCTTTACAAAGGGTATGGGAGCTGAGCCGACCGTCTAAACCAATACAGATTTTGCTATTATCTTTTGTGATAGTCATCTTGGCGAAACAAAAGCCGATTTTATAAGCTATTTCTTCTGTTAAATCCTTAAGGCTATTGCCTCTTATATCATAAGCTCTAAAAATTTCTTTGTTAATTTGCATAAAAAACCATTTATGTCATGCCCGCGAGAGCTGGCATCTAAAAAATAACATTAATAATTATAAACATATAAAAACTTGTTTTTATATGTTTTACTGGATCCACACCTTCGCGGGAATGACATAAAACGACCCATGCAACAACATCTACTACTACTCGCAATGACGCGTTTGCATAGTCTAAAAACTAAAGCTTTCACCTAAATACACTTCCTTAACTTTTTTGCTGTTTGCTATTTCCTTAGGTTTTCCTTCTCGCAATACTTTGCCCTCAAAAATAACATAAGCACGGTCAACTGTATCTAGAGTATCACGTACATTATGATCGGTAATTAATATACCTATATTAAATTCACGTAAATAAGTAATTAGATTTTTGATATCGGAAATAGCAAGTGGGTCAATACCGGCAAGAGGCTCATCAAGCATAATAAATTTAGGCCCTATTGCAAGTGAACGTGCAATCTCAAGCCTACGCCTTTCGCCGCCTGATAAGCTAGCAGCGGATAAATCTTTTAAATGCACTATCGAAAATTTCTCTAGTAAATTATTGGTTTTTTGTTCAATTACTTCTTTATCATTTTCAGATATCTCAACTACAGCTTTAATATTATCCTCAACCGATAATCCTCGAAATATCGAAGGTTCTTGAAGAAGGTAGCCGATGCCAAGCCTTGCTCGTAAATAAATAGGCAAGTTGGTAATATTGATACCATTTAAAAGTAATTGCCCTGAGTCCGGTTTCATTAAACCGATAATAATGTTAAAACAAGTTGTTTTACCGGCTCCGTTAGGACCAAATAAACCAACTATCTCTCCTTGTTTTATATTCAGAGATATATCAGTTAATATATTCCTTTTTTTATAGGATTTTGATATATTTTTAACCTGTAAGCTATCCATCTTTTTTATTTGTGTTTTGTTGCTATACGTCATTCACACGAAAGCGGGAATCCATTATTCACTTGTATTAAGATGGATTCCTGCTTTCGCACTAATAACCTAGATATCCATGCGAGCAATGCTACACTAAAGAACTCTATTTCTTAACAAGATCTACATAATAGATTAGTTTATTAGTTTTTAAAACATTATCGTCGCGTTGTAATATCACATTACCAAGTAGAATAAGTTGTTTGTCATCAAAAAAATATTTAACACTATCTGCAAGTAATAATTCATTATTTATTTTTCTTTCTACAGTCAATTTGGTTGGAACAACTATATGATCAATAGTTTGCTTTTTATCTATTGTTTTATAAAAAATATATAATTCTTTCGTTCTAAGTATCGCATTATCGAAGTAAACAACTACATTTCCAAGATATTCTGCCTTTTGTTTGGTTCTATCAATAATTAAAGTATCAGATGTAATATGTAGACTTGAAATATCTTTATCACTAGCATATATAGACATACTAACATTAAGAAATACTACAAGTTTAATAATCCGATAAATCGATGATTGTGGAGACATTGCCTTTAAAAATTATAATATTAGTTTCATCCATTATATTAAAACTATCCGAAGTAATTGAAGAATTTTTGTAGAATAATTTAGCAGAGGAGTTGCCGGTTATATTCTTATTTACTAAATCAATCCTTGCATCGTTAGTGTTAAATATGATCTCATCAAAAAAAAGTTTTACATCATTTTTTAAATCTAATATGTTTGATCCTTCATCTAAAAAGCCTTCTTTCGCATTGATAATAAAAGTTTGGTCTTGATTTACGTTATAAATAGCATTTATCACATCTAGTTTATATTTGTTATCCGACTCTTTTATAGCTCGCTCAGTTTTAATCTTATACGCATCTAAATTTTTATTTACTCCTTCAAAAATTGAATCTTTCAATATAATATTATATTGAAAATCAAAATTTTTAGTATCTTTTAACCTGTTTTTTGTAACGTTAATATCATTTTCTTCATTAATATAACCGCTTTTAATTAATATATATCCTATATAAAAAATTCCAACTATTATTAAAAGATATAGAGATTTCCAAATTTTTTTTCGCCGTTTATAAAAAGAAGGCATAGATTTTAGCTAACTCCCATACGTAGCAAATCATGAATATGAATAATGCCTATAATAATATTATCATCAACAATTGGTATATTAGTGATATTTTTGGCTTGCATTAAATTTAAAGCCTCTTTTGCAAATATTTCCGATGAGATATAAATAGGATTTTTGGTCATAACACTTGATGCTGTTTTTAAGTGGATTTGATCGTTAATATGACGACGTAAATCCCCATCGGTTATAATCCCTATCAAATTTTGGTTTTTATCCGTGACAAGTGTACAACCTAAACGTTTTTTATTCATAATAATTATAGTGTCGGCAAAGGACGTATCTTCATATACTAAAGGTATTTCATCACCGCTACGCATTAGGTTTTTAATTTTTGTTAAGTTAGCACCGATTATACCTCCTGGATGATAAATTTTAAAATCATCTTTAGTAAAGCCTCGTTGTTCATGTATAACAGTTATTAAAGCATCACCCAGTGATAACATTATTAAAGATGATATAGTAGGAGCTCCAATTAAAGAAGCTTCCGGGTGCTCAGGTACTATTAATAAAAAATCGCTTCTTTTAGCTAAAGTGGAATTTTTATCCATTGTCATTGCAGCAATTTTTATGGAAAAGTTTTTACAATATTCAACCACATTAAATAGTTCTTTAGTTTCACCGGAATTAGATAGCATAATTACCAGATCATGTCTTGTAACCATACCTAAATCACCGTGACTTGCTTCTGCCGGATGTAAATAAAAAGCAGGCATACCAGTTGAAGAAAAGCTAGCAGCTATTTTTCTTGCAATATAACCGCTTTTGCCTATGCCGGTTAGGATTATCCGTCCTTTGAAAGATAATAAAAATTCTATAATCCTGCTGAAGTCTTCAGGGATATTTTTAGATAATTTTTCTAAAGCACTTGCTGCACTAGAAATAACCCTCTTTGCGATGATTTGGTAATTATTTGTGTGGTTCATTATGTGCTCATTTGTGAAAATCGCAATTGCGAGCAATTAAAGGCTTTGTTGTATAGATCATTGTATGCTATTTTTGTATTAAGACCGATGTCATGCCCGCGTAGGCGGGAATCCAGAAAAATAACTTAAAGTATCGATATAGAAGTTATAAATTTGATGAAATAAATCTAAAAAACAAGTTTTTTATAGGTTTTGACTGGATTCCCGCCTACGCAGGCATGACATAAATTGATCCACACAACAAATGACATTTAATTAAAATACTTACGTTCTGTAATTACTTCAGTAGTGTCAGAATTATTATCTTCATTCCAAGCTCGTTTCTTACTAGAATCACGTCGCTCAGGTTCTGAGTTTTCCTTAGAATTATTAACATTATTTTTTTGCTTTGGATTATTTGAAGATTTATCCTTATCGGCATTTTTAATAGTTAGTTTTGCTTTGCCTTTATTGTCAAAGCCTATTAGCTTAACTTTTACTATATCGCCTTGTTTTAAAACACTGCCAACCGTTTCTATTCTTTCTTCTGCAATTTCACTAATATGAACAAAACCATCTTTAGTACCTAAATAATTAATAAAAGCACCGGAATCTAAGACTTTCATTACCGTACCGTTAAATATTTCACCGATTTCAGGCTCAACGGCAATAGCTTTAATTTTATCTAAAGCGACTTTTAGCTTATCTCTATCTGAAGCATAAACAGAAACCGTACCGTCATCGCTTATATCTATTTTAGCATCGCTAGTCTCACAAATTTCCTTTATTACTTTACCGCCCGGTCCTATAACATCTCTAATTTTATCCTTATCTATTTTTATAGTAGTAGTAGAAGGAACATTCTTACCTAGTTTGCTATTTGGTTTACTGATAATTTTATTCATTTGATCCAGTATATGCAAACGACCGAGTCGTGCTTGCTCTAAAGCTGCTTTCATTATTTTAAAATCTACTCCGGATATTTTGATATCCATTTGTAATGCAGTAATCCCTTCGCTAGTTCCTGCAACCTTAAAGTCCATATCACCGAAATAATCTTCATCGCCGAGAATATCCGATAATACGGCAAATTTTTTGCCTTCTTTAACAAGTCCCATAGCAATACCCGCAACCGGTGCTTTTATCGGTACGCCTGCATACATTAAAGCAAGAGAACTACTGCAAACAGTTGCCATTGAAGAAGAACCGTTAGACTCCGTAGTTTCAGCAACTACTCTAATAGCATAAGGAAATTGTACTTTATTAGGTAATATTGGATTAATAGCACGCCATGCGAGTTTACCGTGTCCGACTTCACGACGACTAGGTGCTTTCATCGGCATTGCTTCATTTACCGAATAGGGTGGGAAGATATAATCAAGCATAAAACGCTCTTTATACTCACCATCTAAACTGTCAACTAGCTGCTCATCTAAACTAGTACCGAATGTAGTGCTAACTAAGCTCTGCGTTTCCCCTCTAGTAAATAAAGCTGAACCGTGTGCGGAAGGTAGCAAACCTATTTCACAAGCAATTTGTCTTATATCCGTAGTACTTCTTCCATCGATACGTCTATTTTTTTCTAAAATTTCGTTACGCAATATATCTGATTCAATAGATTTTAAAGCCGATTCGATTTGATAATTACTATATTTTTTATTTTCTATATCGCTTACAAAATGTGTAAGCACTTTTTCATGTATTAAATCTAAATTAGTACTACGTTCCTGTTTAGATTTAATCGCAAAAGCTTGTTTAATTTCTTTTACAAATAACTTCTCAATTTCTTTCTTTAATGAGGCAGGATATAAATCTTGCATTTGAAACTTTGGTTTTTTAGCTTCTTTTGCTAGTTCTTTAATGATCTTTATTATCGGCTGGAAGCTTTCAAACCCAAACTTTACGGCTTCTAACATTTGTTCTTCAGAGAGTAAATTAGCTTCCGATTCAACCATCATTACCGAGTCTGCTGTTCCTGCAACTACTAAATCCAGCTGACTTGTTTTTAATAATTCAAGTGTCGGGTTTAAAACAAATTCACCGTCGATTAAACCTACTTTACTTGCAGCAACTATTTCTAGATAAGGAGCAGGGGATAGACTAAGTGCAGCCGATGCACCGATAATTGCAAGTATATCTACTGGAGTCTCAGGATCATATGACAGAACAGTACAAGTTACATGAGTTTCATTAACAAAAGCCGGATGAAATAACGGTCTAATCGGTCTATCTATTAAACGAGATACTAAAACTTCTCTATCTGATGCTTTTCCCTCACGTTTAAAAAATCCCCCTGGTATCTTACCGGCAGCATATGCCATTTCTCTATAATTAATTGTTAAAGGAAAAAAACCTATACCCTCTTTTGCTTTGTTAGCTACTACAGCCGCACATAACAAAACGGAATTACCCATTTTCACCGTAACTGCCCCATCAGCCTGACGTGCTATTTTACCTGTACTAAGCTCAAGAACTTTCCCGTTCCATGTAACACTCTTAGTTATTTCGTTAAACATCTATTTATCTCATTGCATAATTTAATTTTTCTTTTTTATTCCGGATTTTTATTATGTCGTTTCCGCGAAAGTGGGAATCCATTACTTTAAAGCTTTTTAAAAGCTCAATTGATCTTGCTTTATCTTGGATTCCCGATGCCGCGGGAATGACATAGGTACACTACTTCACCTTCCTAATGCCTAGCTTACTTATTAAATCTAAATATTCGCTAAGACTATTCTTTTTAATATAGTTAAGTAATCTACGGCGGCGTCCGACTAAAACTAATAATCCACGTCTTGAAGTATGATCTTTATGATTAGATTTAAAATGCTCGGTTAAATTATTGATTCTTTCAGTTAAGATAGCACATTGCACCGCACTTGAACCGGTATCATTTTCCGTTATAGCATATTCTTTAATTAATTGTTGTTTACGTTCTTTAGTAATCGACATCAATAATTTCTCCTTAAATTGTTATAATACATTAAACACACGTAAAGAATTAAAGCAATTCTTGTTTAAGCTACCTATTGCAAGCAGAGTACCCTTATAGCGAACCCATAAAAGACTAATGTCGTCTTCATAATCAAATATGCATTTCTGTCCATATTTAATTTGCTGTGCTTGGCTGTCAGTTGCATCAAGAACCAGGATGTCGTCCAGTATTGCTTCTATCTTTATGCTTTTTTCCTCTAGGAAACTTTTCGTAATTTCGTCAGGCGATTTAATTCGGATAGCATTTTCTGCTTTAAATATTCCAACCTGAGTACGGCGTAATTCTATCACAAATCCTAAACTTTGCAAGGACAATGCCAAATCTTCTGCTAAAGTCCTTATATAAGTACCTTTTGAGCATTCCGTATAGTATATAGCGATAGCATTTTTCTTATCAAAATTTAAACATTTTAGATTATAAATCGTTATATTTCGTGGCTTTAATTCTACTTCTTTCCCCTCTCTAGCAAATTTATAAGCTCTGACACCGTTAACTTTAAGAGCTGAAAAAGCCGGCGGTATTTGTGTTACTTTACCGATAAACTTAGAACATACGGTATAAGCCTCTTCTTGAGAAGGGATATAATTTTTTGTTGCTATTACGGTGCCGGTATAATCGCCACTATCGGTTTGTAGTCCAAATTTTATTGTAAAAATATAGGTTTTTCTAGAATCAATTAGCAGCTGTATCAGCTTTGTAGCTTCACCTACGGCAATGGGTAGTATCCCTTCCGCTTCAACATCTAAAGTACCGGCATGTCCTACCTTAACTTTTTTACCGAGTATTTGTTTTACCATGCTAACCAGTTTAGCAGAACTTATACCTCCTGGTTTATAAATATTTAACCAATAATTACTCATTAATATACTTCTATAAAATAAATGGTTCATACCTCAAATTAAATGAGTATATCCTTGACTCAAGTTTAAAAAATCTTTAATATGTAACTCTAGCCAATAGCAAGATATAGGTTAGACCAAATAATGACAATTAACCCCAGTAGTATAGGAGATTCTTCTTCTAAAATCAATATCCGTTTTTCCAAACTTACCGATTATATATGGCCTATAAAATGCCACGAAGTTTCTAAATTTTTATTCATCACCTTATTAATGTTCTGTATTTTATTTATCCAAAATCTAATCAGAGCTTTAAAAGATAGTATTGTTACTACTATGATAGGTGCCGAGACTATCTCGTTTTTGAAGTTTTGGGGAGTGATGCCATCAGCTTTCTTAATAACCGCTGTATATGTAAAGCTTGTTAATAGGATAAAAGCAGAAAATATATTTTATCTTATTATATCAATTTTTTTAACATTTTTTGCTTTATTTGCATACGTTATTTTTCCAAATCATGAAATACTGCATTTAAGCCCTGTAACCGTTCAAAATTTAATGGTAAGCTTACCTAATTTAAAATGGTTTATATTGCTTTTATCAAAATGGAGTTTTTCGCTATTTTATATAATCGCCGAATTATGGCCAAATGTAGTTTTTGCATTACTTTTTTGGCAGTTTGTTAATAATATTACTACCGTGGAAGAATCTAAAAGATTTTATCCGTTATTCGGTTTACTTAGTCAAACAGGTATTTATTTAGCAGGGCAGTTTTTAGAAAATCTAAGTAATATTAATGATTACATAACTAATAAATTTGCATTGCAATCGTCTTTTCATACACTTTCTATACAAATTATACTAACTATGGTATTAATTTTAGGAATAATAGCTATTAAAACTTTTTGGTTGCTTAATCATAAAGTACTAGACAAAGAGCATATGGCGTTACTCAAATTTAAAGCAAAGAAAAAATCTATGACTATTGCCGAAAGTTTTCAGATGATTCTATTGTCAAGACATATTAGATTAATTGCAACTTTACTTATCTGCTATGGCATTGCCATTAATTTAGTAGAAGGTCCTTGGAAAGCAGCAGCTACTAAAATTTATAAAACCCCAACCGAATATGCAGCTTTTATAGGAGGTTATTTGAGCTACACTGGAGTATTTACTATTTTATTTGTCGTACTTGGTTCAAATATAGTTAGAAGACTTGGCTGGTTTACGGCGGCTGTCATCACACCTTTAATAGTTTTTATTACCGGTATATTATTTTTTGCTGTTAATAATTTTGAAGGATTTGTCGGCTTAATAATAGCAAATTTTATTCTAACTGATCCTACTTTAGTTGCTATAACAATAGGTGCTATTCAAAATGTACTTAGTAAATCAAGTAAATACACCTTATTTGATTCAACAAAAGAAATGGCTTATGTTCCTTTAGATCCGGAAATAAAAAGCAAAGGTAAAGCCGCTGCCGACGTGATAGGTATAAAACTCGGTAAATCCGGTAGTGCATTTTTACAATCATTGGTATTTATGATATTACCTTCCGCTAGTTATCAATCTATTTCCATCTGTTTAATGATTATATTTATAATTACTTGCTTAACTTGGCTTTGGGCAACTACAAAACTCAATAAAGAATATAAAAATTCCATTAAATTTTTTCAATAGTAATATCGGTTTTTTCTTGATATTACTAAAATCTCTATATACTATCCTTGGCAGTATAACACAAACTGTGAAACAACGCCGTGTTATTTGTTTTAATGTCATTGAGATGAGATTACAAAATAATTGACGAAGCAATCTCAGGCAAAATTTCTGAGATTGCCACGCTCCTTACAGTCGCTCGCAATGACGGCTCGATATTCGCGTGGGCAATCACATAATTACTTACAGTTTGTGCTAATTAATTTTTTATTAAATTAGAGGAGGTTTTATGAGTCAAGATCATACTGGATATGAAAATGATGAAGGATATGAGTCCGATATAGATGAAAAAACACAAGAACAAGCTGCTCCTGCGCAACCTACGCTAGATACAGCTGATGATGGTTTTAGCTTTACTCCTGCATCTTCTACTCAATCTACTCCTGCCATTAGTACTTTATCTGGCACTATTTCCACTGACGATCAGATATCAGACCCAATAACCAAGGCTGTAAGAGAAATAATTATACAACAACAAAAAGATGAGATAGCAGAACAAATATTAAAAGACCTGGCAGCCCTTGTAGACCGTGATTTAGCTGAACAAAAAAGAAAAGAAATAGAAGAGGAAAAAGAAAAAGATAAAAAGTTAAGTGTGTTTTTCGGTAACCCAGCTAATAGAGAATTTATTGATAATGCTTTAGAAAAGCCTGAACTTAAAAAGAAATTAGAATCAATAGAAATAACAGGTTATAAAAATATTCTCTTAACATATAGTGCCGCTAATGGATATCATGGTGGATTTAAGCCGGTACAGTGGGAAAACCAAATAAGTGCAAGCGATCTTAGAGCCACGGTAGTTAAAAATGATGCAGGCGATGAACTCTGTACATTAAATGAAACAACTGTTAAAACTAAGCCTTTTACTGTAGCTAAAAAAGACGGTACTCAGGTTCAAATCAATTCATACAGAGCAATAGATTTTCCTATAAAACTTGATAAAGCCGATGGGTCAATGCATTTGTCGATGGTAGCATTAAAAGCTGATGGCACAAAGCCCTCTAAAGATAGAGCAGTATATTTCACTGCTCACTACGAAGAAGGACCAAACGGTAAACCTCAACTTAAAGAAATAAGCTCACCGCAACCTTTAAAATTTGCCGGAGACGGACCGGATGCGGTAGCTTATATTGAGCATGGCGGAGAAATTTATACACTTGCGGTAACACGCGGTAAATATAAAGAAATGATGAAAGAGGTAGAACTACACCAAGGGCATAGCGTTGACTTATCACAAATTATAGCTGAAGATTTAACAAAGGTACAGGGTCGATCTCAGGAAACACTTCAACCGATAATAACTCCGAATCAAGAATTAAAATCATCTATTGAAACGCCTACCACTACACAAGTACCTCCAATTACTCCTGCCAGCCAACCACTACACACTGAGACTTCACAAATGCCACAGTCGCAACAAGTGAATCCAAACCTCTTTAATGCAGCTACAGCTTTATCATGCAGCATGCAAGATTTATTAAATTATGTAAATGCAGGTTTAACAAAAGAAAAAGACGGTAATACACAAATTGATTTAATTAACGAAGCAGCTACTGCAATTCTTAATAATGAGAAAGAAAAGCAGGCTAATTTCATTACTTTAACTAAAAATATGGTCAATAATAACGCCCTCACGCCGGATACAAAAGTAGCTCGAGTAAATGCGGTATTAGAAACCATAAAAAATAATCAGGATACCCCAGACATAGAAAAATCAAAAATGCTTGAAGCTACAGTAGCTATCACATTAAATTCAGAGAATCTCACACCGAAGCAAAAACAGCAGATGTTAGAAAAGGCAGTAGATGTCGATTTAAGTTTTAAAGATGATACAAGTAGAGCTGTGGCAATTGACGGTATTACGGGTGCTGTAATAAAAAGTAACCTTTCTACTAAAGATAAAGGGACCATGCTGATAGCAGTAGGTGATAAGGTTAATGCCTCTGAATTAAGCAATGCGGAAAAACAACAATTATTAGGTTCTGTATTAAAGAAAGGTGTAGAAACCAAAATTCTCAGTCCAGAACAACAACAATTGATGCAGCAGAATTTAGATAAGATTACAGCGGAACAAACTAAAAATGATAACATAACAGAGGTGCAAGGTATTTTAGCTAACCCTGCGTTTAATACTATCGCTAAAACTGCAGCAATACAAAAGGTTACTACAAAGGTTTTAGATAGTCCGATTACAGCAGAAATAAAAGGTGAAACGCTTGAAAGTATTACTAAGATAGTTGCTGAGAGTCCTTTGAACGTTCAAGATAAAACAGACATTGTTAAAGGTATGGGAGAAGCTATAGCTAGTCATAGAACTATGGCACCTACAAAAAAAATTGCTGCTATAGAATCCGTAGAAACAGGGGTAGCAAAAAGTATAACAGATTTGGAAGATAAAAAGTTAATGACTAAAGGGTTAGTAGATGGTATTTATGAAGACAAAGCAAATCCTGAAATAACTTCTGAAATGATGAAAGCTGTTTCTAAAGGGGTTGATAATAGTACTGCTATACCGGAAGATAAACAAGCTCTTAAAGATGCAGCGAGTGAGGCAGCTTTAGATAGAGCAACTCAAAATTTCACTGAAGAGTTAAAAGGACAGAATTTAGACGAACCTAAGCCTCGCGATGATATATATAACAAAGCTCAAGATATAGCTTATGCATTAAAAAATGTTGTTACCACTGTTTTAGATGCTAATCCTGAAAAACGTGAAGTCTCAGAAGAAGAAGTTATGAACAAAACTTCCAGTATATTAAATGATATCTCTAAGATTGCAATTGAGAAAGTCAATAATTTGCGTGCTATGCTCTCTCCAGATAGTAATCTTAAAACTCTTGAAGAAAAAAAAGCTGAAGCAACAAAAAAAGTAGATGAGCTGGTAAAGGAATTTGGTACTAAATCTTCGACTGAAGAACAGCAAAGTTTCATTCAAGCTAATTTAATTGACGATAAAACTTTATCTAAAGAGGTACGTTTACAAACTATAGATAAGTTATTACAAGAACAAGCACAAAAACGAGCAGAAGCAATTAAAAACCCTAATGTTAAAACAGAAGATTTAAGGGTAGTATCAGGACAGTCCGCATTAAAACCTATAAGTAACGATGAGCCAGATATTGAAAAAACTAAAATGGTAGTAGGAAGAGATCGAGTTAATATTAAAGATAATATAAAAATTATGGGCGCATTAATGAATGCAAGAGATAGCATTATTCAGTCGGAAAAGCTAAATAAATTAATACCTATTAAAAAAGAGTCGGCCTTTCCGCAACGCTAATTAAGATTTGTATGCTATATATAATGGCAAGCAATGTCATTCCTGCGAAGCATTGTTACGTGGAGCGGTTTTACCTCTGTCACTCCCACGGCTTGTCTGCGATATGACACCGAATGCGTTTTGTGGTCCAAGCAACAACACCTTTCTGCAAACGCAGGAAGCATGTTCTTGTATGGTTATTTTATCAATTAAGGTGGCTTTTCCAAATTCCCGCTTTCGCGGGAATGACATCGGGATAGTTCCATAAAGCTGCTTTTAGCTAGGAAATAATGATAGTGACTATTTCTCAGCTATAAGCTGAGATGTTATAAATAGAAGTGTAATCGATTAGAAATAGGTCATCATTAATAGTTGCACCTTCTTGCTCATCAATATACTGCTGTATCATTTCATCAGTAATATTACCCAAACTAACTGCCATATAACCTCTAGCCCAAAAATGATTGCCCCAATACTGCTTTCTCAAATAAGCAAATTCTTGCAATAATATTCTTGAGCTACTGCATTTTCAATACTGCACAAGTTTGCTAGGTGTTATTTGCGGTCTATACTAGATAAACATATGAACATGATCACAAGCTACTTTGCCTGAAATTATCTGTACTTCATGTTCCATACAAATACTCCTAAATAAATCTCTAGATCTCTCTTCGCTACCTTTCACGTTAATACACTCTTGCTATACTTTGGTACCCACATATTGTGTACTTTTAAATCATACTGGATATGGCTATTTTTTTCTATAACTTCTCATATCTCTTTATAAATTCGTCGCCAAGGCAACTTCATTATATCTTACATTCGACTAAAGGCGATTGATTGTTCATCCCAAATCGGCATATTAATTATTTTACGAGCTAGCTTTTAGCTTATCTTTTCCGGCTAAACATTTTACTAGATTATTAATGGCTTGTTGTTCTTCCGTGCTATTAATTTTCATAAAATTTCTTGAAACTTCAATACACATACGTTGATGTTGAGTATATACAGGCTGCGGTTTATTAGCTTCTTCTAAACCTTCAAAGAAATAATCAATATTCCTATCTAAAGCTTCTGCTATTAGTACTAGCCTTCCTACAGAAATTCTATTAATTGCTTTTTCGTATTTTTGTAATTGTTGATGAGTAACATCAATTACTTCAGCAAGTTGTTGACGAGACAACCCCTTAGCGAGTCTTAAAGAATAAATTTTCTGACCGATAAAACTATCGATTTTTTGTATAATATCGTTTTTTCTACCCATTATCTTCTCCTTGGTTACTAATTATGTCTATATTTAAAATTTTTCTTTGAACAAAAATTATGTTATAATATATTATTATAAAATATGTGGCTATCGATAATTTGATACCATTAAACTTATCCAATTGTAAGTAGAAATAATACCATAAATTAGTATTATAAGCAACTACAAAATAACATTTTTAAGTTTTTTGTAATCATTTGGTAAATAATTATTAAAGAATCGTGCAAAATTATTTCTTATCACATAGAAACAGCATAAGAGATTTACAACTATTTTAAAGATACAATATAAATATCTTATGTTTTAAAAACTTATTTACTGAGGTATAAATTACAATTTATATAAAAATAAAGTTTTGCTGTGTTATAGAAAAATATAAAACTAATACAAGGGAAAATTTTATTTCTATGTCAATATTTCAAGTCAAAGATAAAATATAGTTTCATTTTAACTATAAATTAATTATTTACAGCGAACTTATTTAAGGTTAAATATAAAATTGATAATAACAACTAAATCTTATAATGAGAAAAATTTTTAATTGTCTTTACGTAGCCTTATTTAAAACAATAGAAGATGATGGCGTTGAACATTCGGGATATATGTCATTCATGATACTTGTATCTATTTTCCCTTTCCTAGTATTCTTATTAGCTTTAACAAGCTTTTTAGGAGCTTCAGAACTTGGTCAAAATTTTATACAAATTTTTCTGGAGAGTCTTCCGGAACAAGCAACGGAATCAATAGAAAAGAGAATACGAGAATTACTAAGTGCTCCTCCTCAAAGTTTAATGAATCTTGCCATAGTAGGCAGTATTTGGACTGCTTCTTCTTTTGTAGAATGTTTAAGGACTATTTTAAATCGTGTATATCAAATAAAATCCCCTCCCACTTATGTAAGAAGAAGATTACTTAGTATTATACAGTTTCTTATAATTAGTGCCTTAATTACCTTTACTATGTTTCTTTTAGTGGTGATTCCAATATTATTTACAAAAATACCGATAATATTAGAGACCATTGAAAAATATAAGATTATTTTAAATTTTACAAGATATTCTTTAATTTTAATTTTATTATTTTTAGGTGCCTCAGCTTTGTATTATATATTACCCAATGTAAAACTAAATTTTATTGATGTATTTCCAGGGGCTCTATTAACTGTGATATTATGGGTCATAAGCGGCTACTTGCTTTCAACATATATAGTCTACTATAATCAACTAAATCTAATGTATGGTTCCCTTGGTAGTATAATAGTTACATTAATATTCTTCTATATTATAAATATGATATTTATCTATGGTGCAGAATTTAATTATCTAATGAAAAATTATAAAAATATAGAGTGAAGTACTGCTTAAAGCACTTCATAATTATCTAATTTTACAAAAAAAATAATTAATTGAAACAATTTCGGCAGTTTTATATTTAAAACTTTATATCAATCTTTATTTTAGAAGTACAATTTATTTAAAAAAGTCCGGTTTAAATAACATAAAGCTCTCTTGAGATGACGTAGGTAATGGAGTTAAATTATATTGCGGATCGAAAGCATTCCCGTAAATTTTTTCTATTTTGTGAAGCGAACTTGGAGATCTTAAAGCCAACAATATTGACTTTAAAATAGTAAAAATTGCTATATATGGATCGGTTTCGGGAGAAGCTAAGCGATGCTCTAAACGTTTAGGAAAAGAATTAGGAGTTCGTACGGCTACACTTCTATTATTTCCACCGTACGATATATGAGTAGGAGCCATAAATTGTTTATTTATTCGTGAATAATCTAGAGTAGTAGGCATAAAAGCGAGTATGGTATCTAGCATATAGTGACATAGCCCTTGTGCTGCTAAAATTATATAATAATCATTGAACGCAGAATTAAAATTAATATGAAAATGCATACTATTACCATAATCATCCAAAAATGGCTTAGGAGAAAAATCTATATACCCGTTTAACTGCTGTGCAATTTTTTTTAAAATATTTTTAACCTCTAATATATTGTGGATATATTGTATTAAGTTTACAGAAGGAGGGAGATCTATTTCAAATTGGTTATTGCCTTTTTCTTTTTTTATTTTAGCAATTTTGAATCTAGCTAAGTATTTGCTTGAAAGTATTTCAAATTTAGCTATATCAACATTGTGACTTAAATAAAACTCTATTTCTACGCCTATAATAGGAATTAGGTTATAGTCTTGGTGAAATTGTGCTATTATTTTTTCCAACTGTTTATTTTTTTGTAAACGTTTGGATAAAGTATTAATAAAACTATTATAATTAATATAGGGTAGTTTCATGGAAGGATTAATCAACGAATCAGTTTATTATAAAATTTTTGATAAAACATTCAATAATTCTAGTCATAGATATATAAAAAAAAATAACTCTATAAATGAAGCAGAAATAGTTGAAAACAAAAAATCTATTACTACTTATTTTAAAGCACAAGATATTTTAATTTTAAACCAAGTACATAGCAATCAAATTGTTAATGCTGATAAGTCCACAATTGCCGTACCTGAAGCAGACGGCAGCATTACAACTAAAAAAAATTTAGTATTAGCTGTACAATCGGCAGATTGTGTACCGGTACTACTTGCAAGCGGCGATGGTAAGATAATAGGAGCGGCACACGCAGGTTGGAAAGGCAGCATCAACAATATTATTAGTAATATAGTTACTAAAATGATAGAAAAAGGAGCAAAGAATTTAATAGCAGTGATCGGTCCTGCTATAGCTCAAAGTTCATATGAAGTTGATGATGAATATTATAAAACTTTCTTAAGTAAAGATATTAACAATAAACAGTTTTTTATAAACTCGATAAAGGAAAATCATTATATGTTTGATTTACCGGCTTTTGCAGAGTTAAAACTTAAAGAAGCAGGTGTTAAAGATATAAAAAATATTGCTGAAGATACTTACACAAATCCATTAAAATATCCAAGTAAAAGACGCTCATATCATTTGCAAGAACCTTATAATCAGAATATATTATCAGCTATCGTAATTAAATAACAGTATTGTTAAATAAATATTGATGGTTTAAAAAAGCTACATCATTGCTAGCGGACATATACTACGTGGATACCACTCCGTCATTGCGAGAAGAAACTGAAAGTTTTGACGAAGCAAGGAAGAACAAACATTCTGTAAATCAGAATTTTTTTAATTATTTTTCTGGATTACCACGTCGCTTCGCTCATCGCGATGACGATATCTATCTTTATTGAGCAATGCCAAAATAATGCTTCATTTATCCAGAGTATATTAATGAATCACGAGAAACATTACTATCAAATAGTTTATGCACCAAACGATATTTTTAAAAAACAAGCAGAATATATAGACATTGTTGATGATAATATCCGTACTATTTTGTCGATCAAATGCTTCAGACTTTACATATAGAAAGGGCAGTTGGCCTCAGTGCTAATATGGTAGGAATATTAAAGCGTATAGCAATAGTTGAGCTACATGAAAATAATAAATCATCGCCTATAGTGTTGATTAATCCGGAAATAACTTATTTTTCGGAAGCAAAACAAACTTTTATTGAGTGTTCTTTATCATTTCCAGGCATTGAAGCCTCTATTACACGCTCAAAAGTAATCAAGGTAAAATATCTCGATTATGACGGTAATAAACAAGAACTAGACGCAGAAGGCTTTTTAGCGACTGTAATTCAACATAAAATAGATTATTTAAACGGTAAAACTTTCTTAGATTATTTATCAAAACTTAAGCGTGATATGCTCCTTAAAAAGATGCTCAAGCATATAAAACTCCATCCTCCACATATTCACGGTAACACTTGTAGACATTAATTAATTCTTAAAATAATAAAACTTTCTTGACTATTAATAGAAAAAGTATAATTTATTTACAATTTTATTTTTTATTAATAGATATGAAGGAAATATTTTATGTATCAATAACAACTAAATATATCTAATCAATATCCAGAAGAATGTTATATAGATCAAGAGGCTTGAATACTTAAAACACCTTGTAATCTATATAATCACTCATTGAACATCATACATAATACAGAATCAATAAAATCTATAGAATGTGTAACATGAACAGTAATATATGGATAGATGTGGGTAACAAAAGATTTACACAAGGCTTGATGCCGCCCGCTAGCATATCTTGGTTATAATAGTTTTGGTGATAAACAAAATATAGATAAGGTAAAATTATATATAGCGGTGGGAAAAATTTAGACAATGAAACATGTAAACAACTCATTAACAGTCAAAATAATAAAAACTTTGATCTTAGTGAATTTTTACAAATTAATCCAAAAATACTCTCAAAATCTTTTAAACAAAGCCAACCAATTTGCTAGTATATGTAAATCTAATGCAACAAATATTTCTAATGATACTGTATTATATAATGATACAGTTTTAGAAGCTTACCGTCCATTTCTTAGAGCGGATTTGCTTGATATTTTTAAAATTCATTTAACATTACAAGATAAAATAGTGTACTATGGACATAGAGGAACTATAAAGTATATAGGAAAACGCGTTATTGAAAAAGTGTCTGATTGTGGTAAAAAAATTCATGAATTTTATTTATACCGGTAACAATAAAAATGTTAGTACTAATCTCAATACTAGTAAAGTTACCACATAAAACTACTGAAATCAGGAACAAACATAATAAATGTTACGGTGAAATACGTGAAACCCATATAAAATTTAGATTAAATAAACATTATCCAATAACAATTATATAATATAGATCACTTTCTCTTCATGATAAAATAATCCCTAGATGGTCTTTTGATTTTAAATTTGTTCTGAGCATTCCTAACGGAGATAAGATGGAGGCAAAAGATAATGCGTATCTAGGCATTAATTATAATCTTGAAGGTAAAATATATAAATTAACTGTACCAAATCCTCACATAGTTTCTTAAAACCCTCTTTGGCCTACTTTAGTCATGTATCATGGTCAAATTTATACATTACATGTAAAATAGTGGACATTATCACTACTTAGTGCAAAAAGTATATGAACATAGAGGAATGGTAACAATATTGCATGAAGACCCACCTTATTCTTTAGAATTGATAGGTTGATTGGAAGTATGGCCAAATTACAAAAATGACAGTAAAACAAAAATCACATCTTTATAAACCTTAGCCAAGCTTCCCAGTCACGTTTGCCTAAATCTTCTTCAAACGATAATAAGTCTTTTACAGTCTGCTTACATATTTCTACAGAATGGATTATAATCTCTTGTTCTTTTGTAGAATTTAGTACACATTGTGTTTTACAAGCTTGTTCTAAATGGTAAGTATAAAACATAGCTTCATGAATAGTTTTGCCTCAGGTAATAGCACCCGTGATTACGAAGTAACATCACATAATTTTGCTTAAGGTCATTAAAAGTCTACTACTTTACTTATCAGTATTTAGCACTCGAGAATTATCATCATGATATGATATCCTTCCCCTTCTAAAATTTTTCCGTATAAACTCACTTTTAAAAGATTCTCCGTAGTTACTTCTTCAAACCTTAGTCCAAAAGGATAAATATAGTAAAAATTGGCATTTTTAGGTCTTGCGGATAGATGCGTATAAGTATGATCCCAGCGATAAATATGCCATTATCCGGTAAGCGGTAGCTAAATTATATTTTATATCCATAATTGTTAAAATCTATATTGGTTTTATCTCATGCTTGCGTGGCTTTGACCTTATGTATGTGATTCCCGATTTCGCGGGAAATGACATAGGAGAGTGGTGCAACAAATCTCCAAAAGCTATTTAAAGGGAGCGTATACTGCTTCTTTCTTTATCTCTATCGTTGCTTCTTTAGGTGCTTTTATACATTCTTGTAAAGATTTTGTCCCTAAATACGGTGCTAGATTATAATTTAATATATAACATTGTAAATTATCTTTCTTACCGCCAAAATTAAATTCAATTTTATTGCCTTGCTCCAATAGCGTTTTAACCTTTGTCGTTTTTTGAATAAAATTCTTTTGTTCTACGTTTAAGTGTTTGATTCTTAGTATATTTTTTACTACGGAAAATGTAGAAATAGCAAAAAGCATAAGGAATATAAATAATTCTTTATTACTTTGCTTATTTAAGAAAATACTATTTTGAATATATGAAGCTGCAATCATTCCGATCGCTATCACATAACATCCAAGGTATCTAAGTAACGATGCTCCTCTCATTGCCTCTTCATAACTAAAGTTAAAGAAATATAAATATAACCGCCATAAAGCAAAAATTAAAAAACATCCAAACGTACTTATCAGGAAAAATTTATATTCTTGCAGCAAATCCAGTTTATATTGATGAATTCCGTACCATGCAGCTATACAAATAGTATATACAACTAAACTGCCTTCTTTTACTAAGAATAACAAGAGAAATTTACCGTAATTTAGTAATAATGCTCTATGCTGTTCATTAAAATTTTCAGCAATATATATCAAATTGCTAACACTATGTTCACCTCTGTCAAAAAAATCATGAGTATTTTGAAAATAACTCATCCAAATCAAATTACACCAAATTGGCAAGGTAAGTAGAATTAGATATATAATGTAATCACTTGATTTTTTAGGTTTTTTATAAAAAATCATATAATGAGCTATAAGAATTATCGAAGCAAAACTTGAAAACCATGTTCCAATTTCTCGGAAAAGTGCAAGCAATATCGTAATAGGTAAAATAAGCAATAATGCTTTTTTCTTGTCTTCCTCAATGATATAAATCGTAAAAATAGCTCCGAACATTAAGCCAATAGTACTATCATTATATATAGAGCGAATTCCTGTCGTATATAATACTACGATGCAAAGTAAAAGTGAAAACAACATTCCGGTTTGCCAGAGCTTCTTATTTGCGGCTAAAGGAGCTAGAAATGCTAAATGTAATAAGAAATGAGCAAATAATACGTTACCGTCTGAATAACCTGAAAGTGAAAGCATAAAGTAATGATAAACGGCAGCACCTCTAGGATAATGTGCATGAGTAGTAATAATAGAAGTGAACGAGTTTTGACTTTCAAAAACACCGAAATATAGCAATTCCTTAGTAAATATCCCCCAGTGCGAGAAATCATCATAAGCATGCAGAGATGCTTCCATTGTATAAAGAAAAAATATGAAGATTATTAAAGCGAATATGATGATTTCAATTATATTTTTTCTAGATTCCTGCTTCCGCATGAATGACATAAAGTGAGAGGATGACATGAAAGCTAAAAATATACCGATGAAATAACTTACATGTGTTATAGCTGGTAATAGCTTTAACATAGTAAAGCAATATAAAATCGGTACTAATATGCTGATTGTTACGGGAATAGCGAAGGTCAATTTTGTTTTGAAATATTTGGCAAAAAAAGACGAAAACCCAAAAATGCTTAATATCGGTATTATTATCATATTAATTTGTAAATAAATTTTTGGTCATTGCGAGGAGCTATAAAACCCACTGTGTTACCCCCCATGGCTTGACCATGAGTGCAACCGCCTTTATTCACCCGTGTTTAATCTTAGCTTGCGCTGCGGCGATTCTTGCTATAGGGATACGGTATGGAGAGCAAGAAACATATTTTAAATTCATTCTATGAAAAAATGCTATAGAAGCAGGGTTTCCTGCATGTTCCCCACAAGCTCCGAGTTTCAAATTAGCATTACTGCTTTTCCCTCGTTTTATAGCAATTTCAATTAATTCTCCTACTCCTTCTTCATCTAGAGTAGTAAATGGATCGGATTCAAAAATCTTTTCTTCTAAATAATATGGAAGAAAAGATGCAATATCATCTCTAGAAATTCCATATGTAGTCTGAGTTAAATCATTAGTACCAAAACTAAAATAGTCAACTTCCTTAGCTATTTTCTTACTGTCGAGCGCTGCCCTTGGTAGTTCTATCATAGTACCAAGCGTAAAAGAAAATTTATATCTATAACGTTGTTCTAATTCCTCTATTACCTCATAAATATCCATTTTAAGCTTTTTTATTTCACCTACATTGCTAATTAAAGGAATCATTAGTTCTAAGTTACATTCTATATGTTCTTTTTTATGTAGCTCAAACATAGCCGTAAAAACTGCTTCAATTTGCATTTTGTAAATTTCCGGTGAACATATACCAAGTCTACATCCACGGTGACCGAGCATAGGATTTACTTCATGCATAGCATGAAGACGTTGATTAATCATGGACAAAGGTAGATTTAAGCTGTTTGCCAAATCCTTTTTATCTTCTTCAGTAGTAGGTAAAAACTCATGTAACGGCGGATCAAGTAATCTAATATTTACCGGTTTATCTTTCATCACTCTGAATAAAGCTTTAAAATCCTCCGTTTGCAGAGGCAATAATTTCTGCACGGCAAGCTTTCTACGTTCTATATCAGGAGCAATAATCATTTCCCTTACTAAAGGAATTTTATTTTTATCAAAAAACATATGTTCGCTACGACACAAACCTATACCTTGAGCCCCCAACTTTATAGATACTAAAGCATCGTTAACCGTTTCGGCATTTGCACGAACTTTTAAGCTACTAATTTCGTCTGCCCAATCTAAAATTAACTTTGATTCCTCACTGAAAGTAGGTTGAATTAACGGCATTTCACCTAAGAAGATTTTACCGCTACCTCCATCAATCGTGATAATATCACCTTGTTTAATAACTATATCACCTGCTGTTAATATTTGCTTTTTTTCATCTATAGATAAATTACTTGTACCGCACACACAAGGCTTCCCCATACCTCTTGCCACAACTGCGGCATGTGAAGTCATTCCGCCTCTAATAGTTACAATACCTGAAGAAACATGCATTCCGTTAATATCTTCGGGGCTTGTATCATGACGTACTAAAATTACTTTATGATGATGAGATAATTTTTCAGCATCATAAGGCGAGAATACTGCAATACCAGTTGCAGCACCTGGAGACGCAGGAAGCCCGTCGGCAATAGAAGTAAACCCTTTACTGTAATCAATACTTGTATGCAATAATTGATTTAATGATTCCGGATCGATTCGCATTAAGGCTTGTTCTTTAGAAATAAGCTTTTCTTCTACCATTTGTACGGCAATATTAATAGCAGCGATGGCTGTTCTTTTTGCAGTACGTGTTTGTAAGATATATAGCTTATTATTTTCTATAGTAAATTCTATATCCTGCACATCTAAGTAATGTTCTTCAAGCTTTCTCGCAATTTGTGATAATTCCTTAAACACTTCCGGCATCATTGCTTGCATAGAATTTGAACCATTGGCAATAATAGGCATAGGTGTTCTAGTTCCAGATACTATGTCTTCACCTTGAGCATTTATTAAAAACTCTCCAAAGAGCTTTTTTTCTCCTGTAGCAGGTGATCTAGTAAAAGCAACTCCCGTAGCTGAAGTTTTACCTAAATTACCGAAAACCATTGCTTGGATATTAATAGCCGTACCGAAACACTCCGAAATATTATTGATTTTTCTATATATAACCGCTCTATTACTCATCCAAGAATGCAGCACCGCTTTAATTGCCGATTCTAATTGTTCATAAGGATCATTAATTAGTTGCTTAGTATACTTAATATGCAACCGTTTAAAATCTTCAATAATTTTTTCTAATAATTCTACGGTAATATCACTATCTTTATGAATATCGGCTTGAATCTTGTGCTTTTCATAAATTTGTTCAAATAGATCACTAGGTATAGATAATACCGTTGAACCATACATTTCTAGAAATCTTTTGTAACTATCAAGAGCAAATCGTTTATCACCACAGGAATCCGCAAGAGCATTACACACTTCGTTATTCATGCCAAGATTAAGGATAGTATCCATCATTCCAGGCATTGAAATCGTAGAACCCGAACGAACCGATAATAATAGTGGATTGCTTGTGCTGCCGAAAATTTTACCGGTAGTTATTTCAAGTTTGGTGATAGCCTTTTTTAAGTCGTTTTGAAAATTTTTAGGAAAGTTATTATTGTGGGTATAAAAGTAATTACATAGATCCGTAGTTATTGTAAAACCATCAGGAATAGGGAGTTTTAGATTAGACATTTCAGCAAGACCGGCACCTTTGTTACCAAGGACATTCTTCATGCTAGCGTTTCCGTCACTACCATTACTGCCAAAATAATAAATTAATTTTTTCATATCATATATCAAAATTTGCTAACAATTTATGTGTTTAGAAGCATTAAACACATATTTATACAGTATGAAAACAATAGTAGCAATGTTAAATTTAAGAATATCGTTAATAAAATAGTTGAAATTTTAAATTTGTTATTATAATTTGTTATTATACTTATTAATTAAATTATATTCTGTGTACAAAAGTCAAATTTTCAAAAAGATATTATTAATTTTTGCTAAAAAATATCTCAAAATAGCAAATCAATTAGAAACCCTCACAGAACCTAATAGGTGCATTGAACTTCTTCTAAATGCTATTGACTAATTTAAGAAAATTGACCATAATTCTAAACAGGTCGTGCAGTTGCGTGATGATATAGCAAAGCTGTAGATCACGAGGAAAGTCCGGACTCTATAGAGGTATGGTGCCGGTTAACCTCCGGCAAAGTATTATTACTTTAGGGAAAGTACCACAGAAAATATACCGCTGAATTGTACGTAAGTACTCGGTAAGGGTGAAAAGGTACGGTAAGAGCGTACCGGTAAGTTGGTAACAAATTACGCATGGTAAACCCCACCAAGAGCAAGATCAAATAGGCATTACAGAACTTATCAAGTTCCCGGATTATCTCTAGCCGGCTTGTAATGCGGGTAGATCGCTTGAGGTAAACGGTAACGTTTATCCTAGATAAATAACTGCAATGAATTTATATTCATACAGAATCCGGCTTATAGACCTTATTGTCATACCGTATCCGTATGTCATTCCTGCTTTCGCATGAATGACATACGAAGTGTTAGTACACCATATGGCAATATGACGAGACCCCGGAATGACCTGGAACTTACTATGACACAAATTTAATGAAAAAGTTATATTATTATCCTATTTGCCCTCTTTCAAGACAAGCTCGTGTCTTCTTAAAAGAATTAGATATAGAATTTACTACGATTAAAGAAGATTATTGGCAATTCAATAAAGGTTTCTTAAAAATAAATCCTGCTGGAACATTGCCTATTTTAAAAGAACCATACGGCTTATTTGTGGTAGGTATTTATCCTTTTATTGAATATCTGAATAGCAAATATCCGAATTTTAATTTTTTAGATGAAAATATTGATATTTGTTGCGAAATGAGACGATTATTCTTTTGGTTTAACGATAAATTTTATCGTGAAGTTACTAAGATTATTATCGATGAAAAAGTTATAAGATCAATTGCTAAAATGAGCAGCCCACGAACCGAGTTTTTACGTGCTGCAAAAAATAATTTAAATTATCACTTAGAATATATAACTTCTTTACTCGAAAAAAGAAGTTATCTCGTATCGGATTCACTAACTATTGCCGATATTGCCGCAAGCTGTCACTTATCGGTACTTGATTATTTCGGTGAGATTTATTGGGATAAATGGACACTTATCAAACATTGGTATTCACTAATTAAATCAAGACCGACTTTTAGGTTATTATTACAAGATAGAATACCAGGCTTTACCCCTCCGAGCTATTATACAGATTTAGATTTTTGAATATATAATTTAATAATTTGATTCTTTCCGTATCATGAGCTTTAAGTATTTTACGAATATTATTAAGAGATTGATTTTTTATGAGTGCAGGCTTATATTCAAGATGAACTCCACTTAAAATAGCTGTTCCGTCGCCGTAGGTACATTTTATTATTGCAGGTTTATTATCTTCATAACTTGCTATTATTTCAGTATCTTTAGTATTTTCTGCATCAACAAAATATCCACCACCATTATAAAAAGCATAACAATCCTTAATATTTAAATTAAGCGTTGGATTTATTTTAAGGTAAGCGGCCCTTGCTCCTTTATTTGAACTATAGTAGTAAGGAGCAAGCAATGGCCCTCTAACCGTTCCATTGAAAATCCTTAATTCTCTTTCACCTATAATCTCTATATTTGTTCCTTTAGCAAATGCTAAATAATTGCCGCTATAATAACTACCCGCACATATTCCAAGAAAATTACCGCCATTTTTTAAATAATTTTTTATATTATCATTTCCTTTACCTTGCAATTTTTGTACATAGTATAAATCTCTTCCACCGAGTAAAATAAGTAATAAGGTGTTTTGAAAACACTTTTCCTCTATAATGTCTTGTGCAGTAATATAATCTACCTTATACTTTGGAGCATAAAGTTTTAAGGTGTGCACGCAATGCTTAATACTTTCTTTTGAAACTCCTAAATCATTATAAATTTTTATTTTCATTTTTATATTATTGACAAGAACATTATATAATTCTATTTAGTGTAATTACTTAAAAATAAATTATGAGGTAATTTTATGCAACTTAATTCAATATCGTTACCGTTAACCAAAAGGCAAGCAATAGAAATAGTTTTAGGAGTGGCATTACTTACTATTTGTTCACAAATATTAATACCGTTTAAGCCTGTTCCCATAACATTACAAACTGTTGCAGTACTATTTATCGGGCTTACTTATAATAGGGTCAGCGGTACTCTAGCAATATTATCTTTTGTGACGCTAGGAGCTGCAGGTGTGCCGATATTTGGTGAATTTTCTAGCGGGTTACCAATATTATTAGGTATTACCAGTGGATATCTAGCAGGTTTCATAGTTGCCGTATATATTATGGCTAGCTTAAAAGATAAAATTTTTACTTCTAATAAATTGTTAAACCAAATTACTTTATGCTTAATCGGTAATATGATTATTATGGGTTTAGGCTGGCTATGGTTATCCAAATTTTTAGGATTAAAAGAAGCATTTTATAGTGGTGTACTATTTTTTATAATACCCGGAATAATTAAATCAGGCTTATTAATCGGACTTATCAATGTGGTACAACCAAAAACTCGATGAACTTCTGTATTGCCTAAAAATTTTGATGTCATTCACGCGGAAGCGGGAATCCAGGAACATTTAGTATCATACCGCGACTTGATCACGGTATCCAGTCTTTGTTAATTTTTTGCTGTGTACCACGTGGTCAAGCAACGGGGTAACATAGTATGTTTTACTGGGTTCTCGCTGCCGCAGGAATGATATCAAGTATTGATATATAACTCTATCATTCATGCAAAAAATCAATAACAATGCTAATTCCGCATTTTCCGGTGCCGACCTGGAAAAATAATATTAAATATGATCTTGAAAATATAGCAAGCCTTTTAAAAGCCTTAGGTAACCCTCATTTAAGGCTTCCTCCCGTCATACATATAGCAGGTACCAACGGTAAAGGTTCAAGCAGTGCTATGCTTAAAAGCATCTTTACGATTGCCGGTTATAAAGTACATTGCTATACATCTCCTCATTTATTCGAATTTAATGAACGAATCGTAGTAGCAGGTGAAAAAATCTCGGATAATGAATTATGGCAAGTTTGTGAAGAGGTGAGGGTAGCAAGCGAAAAATTTAATATCGAACCTAGCTTCTTTGAAGGTACTACGGCAGCAGCATTTGTAGCATTTGAGAAAACAAGAGCCGATATATTAATTTTAGAGACGGGACTAGGCGGTCGGTTAGACGCAACAAATATAGTAGAACGACCGTTAATTACTTTAATTACACCTATTTCATATGATCATATGAATGTGCTTGGGTCAACATTACCACTAATAGCAGTTGAGAAATCCGGTATTATGAAATCTTGCGTTCCTTGCGTTATAAGTATACAAGCTTTAGCAGTTTATGAAACATTATTTGCAAAAGCTGAAGAGCTAGATGTACCTACTTTTTGTTATGAATATGATTTCAGTATTAAAAAGGCGGAGAACGGATTTATTTATTCATCACGAAATTTTAGTTATGAATTTCCTACTCCTTCACTGCTTGGTGATCATCAATTAATAAATGCTGCAAGCGTTATTGCTTTAATAAGTTTGATAAATAAACAATTTAATATTAGCAACGACATTATCTCTAAAGGACTGCAAAATACTATTTGGCGGGCTAGAATCGAAAAAATAGAACCGACAAAATATTCCAGATTAATAGGTGATAATGTTCAAATTTGGGTAGACACAGCTCATAATAATAGTGGGGCTCAAGTTTTTGCAAATTGGATTCGTGATAACTTAAAATCACCGATATATTTAATACTCGGTATGACTAAAAATAGGAATATCAAGGAGTTTTGCTCCTACTTTAAGGATTTGACAATTAAAGGTTACGGTGTTAAAGTTTTATCCGAACCGCTAAGCCATAGTGCAGAAACAATAAATTTGGAAGGCAGAAAGAGCGGTATTGATTTTAGCGCAAGCGACTCACTCGAAGATGCGATTAGTGATATAAAGAAGATAAACGGTGATAATAAAGCAAATATTATAATAACCGGATCGCTTTATCTAGCTTCCGATTTTTATAAATTGCTGTCTACTCGATGAACTGTAAAAATTGGCTACATCGTGCTACAAGAGCGATGGTGCTCACCGATTCTTATACGCTCCACTCCTCGTCTTGTGAACTCCTTGCTCTTTTTACAGTTGATCTTCGTATACCCGAGACAACAACAAACCTAAAACCCTATCTAGGAGAAAATAACATGACATATTGCAACAAATCTAATCAAACCTCATATCCTTTTATCTTACCTGATTTACCTTATGACAAAGAGAGTTTTAAACCACATTTTACTCCCGAGACTTTTGATTATCATTATGGTAAACATCATAATGCTTATGTACAAAATCTAAATAACTTACTCAAAGATAAAGAAGAATTACAAAAAAAAGATTTAGAAAAAATAATATACTGGTCGTCTCAAAACTCAAATGCAGCTATTTTTAATAACGCAGCCCAAATATGGAATCATACTTTTTTTTGGCATTCAATAAAGCCGCATGGCGGAGGTAAGCCAAATGGTAAAATATTAGAACAGATTAATAAAGATTTCGGTAGTTTTGAAGGATTTTGCGAGCAGTTTAAGCAAGAAGCAGTGGGGCAGTTCGGTAGCGGCTGGGCATGGCTGGTATATCACGATAATAGGCTACAAATTATAAAAACTGCTAATGCCGGCACACCTATAGCAAACGGTATGAAGCCGCTTCTTGCATGTGATGTATGGGAACATGCTTATTATATTGATTATCGTAACAAAAGACCTGATTATGTGGACATATTTATTAAGCATATGATTAACTGGCAGTTTGTAGAAGATAACTTAATGAAGTAAAATTATGCATTTAGAGGATAATTAAATAGACTCAAGAAACTCTTATCGCATATATAGCCTTTAGTGTATGTGGAGCTAAGTGAGCAATATATTCCGGAACTTATGAGGCAGCAAAAAAACCAATATTTTAGATAATGTCAAGGCGGTAGCAGGTTCTTCCGCCGGTGCTGTAACTGTAGCATTGGTAGCTCTCGGAACATCACCTGAGCGATTTGCAGAAATGTCTAAAAATA
Source organism: Rickettsia akari str. Hartford (assembly GCF_000018205.1). Lineage (NCBI taxonomy): Bacteria > Pseudomonadati > Pseudomonadota > Alphaproteobacteria > Rickettsiales > Rickettsiaceae > Rickettsia > Rickettsia akari. The sequence goes on from NC_009881.1 coordinate 666,571, forward strand.
CACATCTGCAAACTTTGCTTGGGACAAAATAGTTTTCTGCGGGTATAGTACAGTTAAATAAAGATGGTAAATCTTTATATGATATATTAGAAATTGTTATTAAAGAAAATATAGGAAATTTTTTATAGAGATCAGATATAATAAATGTTAAAGATGATAGATCTCTTGATGAATTAAGAGAATGATACAACCAAAAAGACGGTAAAATATATTTTAAAGATGTAGCGTTACTGCGACAATACGATCCAGTGCAGTATAAGGATTTAGTAATTACATCAACGCAGAAAGAGACAAGTGAACTAACTATGTTCAATAGCTTTGATACGCCAAATCTTGACATTGCTTTAGCTTGCCGTGCTTTTGCTCCTATACCACTTGTTTTTGAGCCGGTAGAAATTGACGGTAAAAAATATGTAGACGGTGGATATAGAGATAATGTACCGACCAAATATTTTAAAGACAATGGACCGGAATTGGATACAAAAGAAGTAACTGATAATATGAAGGAAATTACCTTAGCTAAAAAGCAATGTTGAACTCTAGCTATGGCTTTTGGCACAGGTATGGAAGCTAATGCAAATATTGCGATATATAGTGCAAAAAAATTTGAAAGCCCACGTAATATCGTAAAGTTTTTAGCTGATGTATTATTTAAGACTCTTGCAAAAGTATGAGGAAAATTTAAATATACCGAAACTCTAAGAGGAATTAATGAGCAGTTACATGACAATGCTTTAAACATTGTTGTTTTAGATACTACCGGAATAGATACTTTGACTTTCAAAGATGCACAAAAATATTCTGATTATTTGCATATTAAAGGATATTGTCAAACTAGAGAACATTTGAATAATCATGACCTTGGCAAAGAAGCAGATAAAACATTTGAACATCAAAAATTTCTACTAAATGTTTATGAAGTTTATGATAATAAAAATCTACATAAAACTTTTGGAACCAAATTATTAGAAATGTTTATTCCGTCAACAAAAATAATAATACTTCTAAATGGCAAGAAGGAGTTATTGAAAATCATGATGATAAAGCAAAAATGTTATTATCATTTTGTAAAACTGAAGCATTAAATGAAAAGCTTAAAGAATATGTAATTATTGCTGCAACTAGTCATAATAATACACTAAAACCGATACAAACTCATTGAAAGCGTTGCTGCATAACTTAAACGATCCCGCTACTTCAAGTAAAATAAAAGATAGTTTTATTGAAGTACTTGGAATAGATAAAAATAAAGATGTACTATTTGATAAAACTAAAACCTTTGATGAAAATATTACTAAGTTTGAATTTACTCAACAAGATTTAGAAAGCTTTATAACTAAAAGTAAAAGCGAAGCACCGAAAATTCAAAGCAAACATAGTAATACTGTGGCTAGAAGTAATGCAAGTATGGGATAATTATTGCCATTGCGAGGAGCAAAGCGACGTAGCAATCCAGACAAAATAATAAAAATTTCTGTAAATCAGAATTTTTCACTGGATTGCTTTGTCGAATTACTGTGTAATTCTTCTTGCAATAACGATGACTAAAAAATGAACATAGGTAAATTTAAACTAATTGTTTTTGATACACTAGACAGTACAAGCTCTGAGGCTATGAGAATAGTTCAGAATGCTAAAGTTGATTCAAACTATGCAGTACTAGCCAAATCTCAAACTAACGGACGTGGTAGAAACGGAAAAAACTGGCAGTCTAGGTCGGGTAACTTACATGTAAGTTTACTAATAAAGCCTGATAAAGAGCTAGCATTATTACCGCAATTATCTTTTGTTACAGCACTTGCCATTTATGATTGTATGTCATCCCGTGGCTTGACCACGGGATCCAGTAAACCAACAACTAATGATACTGTAAGCTGTGTTCTGGAGCCTGTGGTCAAGCCACGGGATGACATTATACAACTAAAATGGCCTAACGATGTTCTCGTGAACGGTCGGAAAATTGCCGGTATACTTCTTGAATCTGTTAAAATAGAAAATAATTATTACCTTATTATCGGTATCGGTATTAATATTACATATCACCCTGATAATATCGACCAGCCTACTACTAGCTTAATAAGCGAAAATCTACCGCCTATAGAGACGCAAGCTTTACTTCAAAAATTAATAGAAAATTTTGAAAAATATTATCAAATCTGGCATAATAACGGTTTTTCTTTTATTAGACAAAAATGGTTAGAACATGCGTACAAGTTACATGAAAATATTAGCGTCAAACATCAAAATGATATAATAACCGGTCTTTTTAAAGATATCGATAATACTGGTAGAATAATATTGCAACTACCTTCCAAAAAAATAATCTCTTTTTCCACTGCTGAACTTTCTTTTTAGCAAAAAAAATTACTAAATTTAAATTGTAGATTTAATTTTTGTTCACCTATACTTAAGCTCTAATTTAACAAGGTAATAAATATATGCCCCAATAGAACAGCGCTCCCAGTTATGCGTCTCAGGCATTTTTAACAAATGCGTATGAGAAATTTAAAAGTCTTGCTCACGATAATATTTGTACTTTAACACAAAATTTCTTAAAAATTGCAAAAACTTTTAAATGTGCGTTATTTACCGGTAATAATAAGGCATTTAAAGGTTTAATAGAACTATATGACGAAGTAATAAAAAATGCCTTAGCATGAACTTCAAAATACGAATATAACATGATTTAGAGATATTATTGTCTTAATTGGAAGAGAATTTGAGAATGAAAAATGTATAAATACCTCTTAATAGCCTGTCATGTCTACATGCACCAGAAAATTATTCAGAGCTTATATCCTTAATACCTGAAGACGAAGATGAGATAATAACCTCAGGAGATAATTATTGTAATATTATAGGGATATGAATTATGAACGCAATTACATTAGAAAAAATCATAATTGTTGGTAAAAATGCTCCAAAGCAATTATTAACTGCTGAGTATCTATATACTAAAGGAGTAGCATTATACTCCGGTGCTATAATCTTGTATCAAGATAAAAAAGTAATTAATGATGCGATACAAAAGAAATTTATTGAATCTATAAAATATTTACAAGAAGCAATAATACTTGGAAAATTAGAGGCTTGCTTCGTAGTTAATGATTTTTACCATAAAGATTATCTTAACCTTGCAATGCCTTGAGATGGTTATTTAGTAAGTATCACGGATTATAAATTATCAAATATAAAAGTTCCGGAAAGTGCTAAATTAGATAACTATAACATATTTGAAAATTAATAGTAGAAAAAGTGGACTTTCTCAATAAAACTAAAAGTGCATAGAATCCTGCAATTTCCTACTTTCGTAAAGACACTGCCTACTTAGAACCATTAATAGAAAAATTTAATCGTGACCTACCAGGAGATTAGCAACTTACTAGTAGAAATAGAACCTGTAGAGAACTTAATAATGAAATCGTTGATTTTTCTATGATTGAATTAACTTAATTCAATCGAGAGGGAAATAGTACATAAGTCATAGGTAATACAAAGAGTGACAATATTAACACTTGTTGCTTTGAATTATAAAAAATTGCTATCCACCATATCTTAAAAAATAAAGGGATAAAATAATAATGAATCACCAAGATAAAAAATGAACTAATAAAAACACCTAAAAATATAAAGATTATAGATAGATTATACCAAAAATTAAAAGAAGCATTCTGTTGCTGGCAAGGAGCAGCTTAATACAAATTTAGGAAATACAGTTTTTATTCCTGTGTAGATACGAAGTAGTCATTGCGAAGAGCTGTAGGCGACGCAGCAATCCAACAAAAATAATAAAAATTCTGTAAATCAGAATTTTTTACTGGATTGCTTCGTCAAAACTTACAGTTTTGCCTCACAATGACGGAAATAATTTGAAAGGTAAACATGTGCAAAAAAAACAGTCGTGAAAAATTTTCAGCATCAAATTAAGTTTTTAGAAAATATCACAGGATAGTGTATGGATTGGTATAGAAATTAATATGCTATGCCGAAATTATGGCGTTATGCGATAGTAAATTCCTTGCTCTAGAAAATATAAGCTTCAGACATATAATAACGGAAAGGTATTTTATATTTAAAATAAGATTTATTAAAAATATCACTACTAAAATGCGTATTTTTTAAAGAACGGAAATTTGAAATTAAACGGATTATTAATGTTGAAGCAAAAAGCAAATTTTTAAATATAGTAGCGTTGGAAATATATGTATCATGATTTTATCTATAATTTTCGGCTCAGTTTGTATAAATTACTTATAAACGATAATGAAATAAACACTAAGATTAACAAAATATATTTTGCCGTTGTTCAGGATGCAAAATGTCCGTTCTTACTTATTAATATATTGAATGTTAATAATGTATCTACTAATGTACAAAATATAATACAGCTGGAATTTGAAAGATGTATTTTTACTAATGATAAAAATCGTAATATTGCTCTAAGCCTTGCTAGTAAAATAAGCGATCAAATAGAACATTACTCATTTGAAAATGTTGCATGGATAAAAGCAAATAAAATAGAGTTGCAAGCTAGCAAAGATTTAGTCAATACAAAACTGGTAATGAATTATCATGCGTTGTTGAAAAGCCATCTGTGTTCTAGTAGCGTGACAGGTGTGGTCTGTATGGATATCCAAGTCGTCATTGCGAGCGACATTTGGTCATGTGGCAATCAAGAAAAACTTGTAAAAATGAATTTTCACGATATACGCATGCCGGAATTTAAGTTTTGCGGTCGGAAAGCCGTAATTGTCTACTTCTCATGCTATAACTAAATCAGGTCTAGAAGCAAGACATTTAGACTACAACTATGGCTGTCAAAAATATTTAATCAACAATGCAAAGTTAAGCAGTACTAAATTTGAGCAATGTAATAGCTACTTTAAAGCAAGACGAGGCAGTAATTTTGCGTTTAGATTTAGGGATTATGCCTATTATAAAGTAACTAACGGAATGATCGCTAGAGGTGACGGCAATTTAAATAAATTTCAGCTAAAGAAGATATATAGCGATGCTATTGCTCCTTACGAACGAGTAATTACTACACAGGTTAAGAATAATAGTGTAGTTCTATATATTAATAACGCAAGGACTATGGGTATAGTCGATTATAATGGCGGGAATGTAACCTTACCGAAGCCTTTAGGACAAGATACAACTTTAAATGCTGATTTTACTTCTGACGTAGCGGTTAGATTTAGTATAGATAGTTTTGCATATTATCATTGTAATGACGGTTCTATAGAATTACCCAACATAGAGTTTATGGCGGTAATTATATTAGTATTGCCATTGAAGAAGTAATAACAAAGCTCTCTAATTTTGTTTATTGTTTTAAAATTAAGCTAGCTAGCGGTGAGGAATTAAACTTAACAAATAGTGATCATGCTATAAAAAGTGAGGAGAGAGTTTTTTACCGAATTCCGGTTTAGATGTCAAAGAAGCGGAATTTAACAATTCTGCACAAAATCATATAATCTTGGAAGGGTATTTTGAAGAAAACTGCATTATGACGACAATGGATTTAAATAATTCTATTGTTAAAATCGTAATATATACTGACAAGCTTTTTGAGCATTTCGTTACATATTATTGCACTTCATATACACAATATGATTTAAACTTTAAAATATATTTAAAACCTGAAACGGTAAAATATAATCAGACTATAATTAATCAATATAGCAAAACATGTAAAGCCGTTTTCGGAAATAGTAAATGCCAAATAGATAAAGCTTTATATAGCGGTATATATAATAATGTTAAAGAAATGCTCAAGGCAAGTTTAAAGATAAAGAAAACGGCTATTATGACGGAGGTCGAATTATATTCGGCAAAAATCATTTTAGCAGTACAGTTCTAAGCAATGTCAGTGATTTGATTATATTAGACGATATTATACAAGATTATGCTAAAGATACAGAGGAAGTAAACATTATTGCCGGATGTGATAAAAATTTTATAAGCTGTTGCAATAAATTTAATAATGTTATAAACTTCAGGGGTACACCACTAAGACCAAAAAAAGACTTTATAAATTTAGTATAATCAATGAAACAAAGTTTTATAAAACTAGTATATGCAGAGCTAAAGAATATAATAAATATGAAAAGCTCCAAACAACAGCAAAAAAAAGAAATGCAATTAATGGATTATTTTAGAATAGTTGAAAGTAATGTATTATATGCATTTCAAAAAATAAAAAAGGAATATGAAAGATACTAAACGTTTTTTTAACAAAAATAATAGATTAAACAAAGGTTATGCTAAGACTTTTAGTGTCAATGAGCCTGATAATAATTTTTACCGTAAAAAGTTTGAACATATATTACCGCCAATTGATTTAATCAGTGAATATGAGAGTATTTATCCCGGTACTTTACAGGAATTAATTCATATGGCACAAAAAGAACAATCTCATAAGCATGCTATAGACCTAAAAAACTTGAAAATACAGGAAAGAGTCGCTAAATTAACACGAATCTGTTTATTAATATTTGGAATTTGCCTTATAGTTTCAATTTTTTTAAAACTTTCTAAATAAAATTAAAGACAAAATATTTTATTTACTTGTAATTTTAAATAAAATAAGTTAAATGCAATATATATTTATTTATAAACATAATACGGAGCAACTTTATTTCTAAAAATAATTTTCCTAAGGCTAATAGAGAAATCAGAGCTAGAGAAGTTCGTCTAGTAGGCGAAAACGGCGAAATGCACGGCGTCGTAAATATTAGGGAAGCATTAGATATGGCCGAAAGAGTCGGTCTTGACTTAGTCGAGATATCACCAAATGCTGTACCCCCTGTCTGTAAAATTCTAGATTTTGGTAAATTTAAGTACGAAAGCAAAAAGCGTTTACATGAAGCACGCAAAAAGCAAAAAGTCGTCGTACTTAAAGAAATGAAATTTAAACCTAATATCAGTATAGGTGATTTTGAAACTAAGCTAAGAAAAATAAAAGAATTTTTAAAAGACGGAGATAAAGTAAAAATTTCTTTATGGTTTAAGGGACGAGAAATTCTTCATAAAGAAGTTGGTCAAGAACTATTTAAACGTATAGAAGTAGGACTCGAAGGACTCGTTAAAATCGATCAGCATGCTAAAATGGAAGGTAAGCAGATGATAATGATAGTTAGCCCTGATATTAAGGTGTGATAGCTACTCAAATCATTATGAGCTACGTGGCTGTTGTTACATGGATCGGTAGAACCTACTCGATTTTGTTCTCGCGTAGGCGTGGATCCAGCAAAATAACTTCACTATTAATATAGAAGTTACATATTTTATAAAACAAACATATAAAAAAAGTTATTTTTATATGTTTTACTAAATTCCTACCTACGCAGGAATGACATAGAAGAGCCATACAACAACGCCTCCTCGCAATAATGTTAAGAACAACAATAATAAAAAATCGAATCTAAACAAATTATGCCGATTAAAATTTTAATGCCTGCTTTATCTCCGACTATGACGGCAGGCAATCTAGCTAGGTGGTTAAAGAAAGAAGGGGATAAAGTTAATCCTGGGGAAGTGATTGCCGAAATTGAAACCGATAAAGCCACGATGGAAGTAGAAGCAGTAGATGAAGGTATACTTGCCAAAATAGTTATCCCACAAAATAGTCAAAATGTACCTGTTAACTCTTTAATTGCCGTATTAAGTGAAGCAAGAGAAGAAAAAGCGGATATTGATGCGTTTATTGCAAAAAATAATAATGTATCACCGTCACCGAAACCAGATACTAACCTTCCAAAACACCACGAGAATATAGCTAAGGTAGAAGAACAGGTAGCAGTGATAAAACATGATACTAGTAAAATATTCGCCTCACCTCTTGCAAAAAGACTTGCAAAAATGGGAAATATTAAACTTGAGAGCGTGAAAGGTAGTGGTCCGCACGGTAGAATAGTCAAACAAGATGTCTTATCATATACTCCTAGCACTGTTCATAATAAAATAGTTAGTAGAAATCCTGAAGAATATCGTTTAGTACCAAATAATAATATCCGCAAGATTATAGCCAAGCGTCTGCTTGAATCTAAACAAACAGTTCCGCATTTTTATTTATCTATAGAATGTAATGTTGATAAATTGTTAGATATAAGAGAAGATATTAATAAATCTTTTTCTGAAGATAAAGCAACAAGGATATCGGTTAATGATTTTATTATTTTAGCAGTAGCCAAAGCTTTACAAGCAGTACCAAATGCCAATGCTAGTTGGAGGGAAGATGCGATTAGATATTACAATAATGTCGATATTTCAGTAGCGGTAGCGATTGAGAACGGGCTTGTTACACCGATAGTTAAAAATGCCAATCAAAAAAACATTATAGAGATATCTCGTGAAATGAAAAAATTAATAAAGAAAGCAAAAGATAACAAATTAACCCCTGAAGAATTTCAGGGCGGAGGGTTTACAATTTCTAACCTCGGTATGTACGGTGTGAAAAATTTCAATGCTATAATTAACCCACCGCAAAGTTGTATAATGGGCGTCGGAGCCAGTGCAAAACGTGCTATAGTCAAGAATGATCAAATAACTATAGAAACAATTATGGATGTAACTCTTTCTGCAGATCACCGAGTAGTAGACGGAGCAGTCGGTGCTGAGTTCTTGGCAGCATTTAAGAAATTTATAGAAAGCCCAGCTTTGATGTTGATATAAGTCGTCATTGCGAGCATTGCACCTGTGGATCAATTTCAGCTCTGTGTCATCCTGTGGCCTTGACCACGGGATCCATAAACACAACTTAAAATACTAATGTTATAGTGTGTTAAGATGGATACCGAGCTCAAGTCGCGGTATGACAATAATCAAAATAAAATAACATGAGTTTTTCAGATAATTTAGCAAAAATTTTAGATAAATATGACAATTTAGGCAAAAAATTATCTTCCGGCATTATGGGAGACGAATTTGTTAAGGCATCTAAAGAATATGCCGAACTTGAAGATGTTGTAGTAAAAATTAAAGAATATAATAAAGCTAAATCTGAGCTTGAAGAAGCAAATAATTTTAAGCTAGAACTGGGATTTGATAATGCAACTTTAGCAATGATTGAAGACGAAATACATATCCTTGAAAATTCGTTACCAAAACTTGAAAGAGCTGTAAAAATTGCGTTATTACCGAAAGATGATGCGGATAGTAAAAGTGCTATTATTGAAGTTAGAGCAGGAAGCGGCGGAGAAGAAGCAGCACTTTTTGCTGCCGTACTTTTCAATATGTACCAACGATACGCCGAGTTAAAAGGATGGCGTTTCGAGATATTAGCAATTTCCGATACTGGCATAGGCGGTTATAAAGAAGCATCTGCATCGATAAAAGGCAAAGATGTATTCTCTAAGCTCAAATTTGAGTCGGGCGTTCATAGAGTGCAGAGAGTACCGGAAACGGAATCACAAGGACGTATTCACACTTCGGCAGCAACAGTTGCAGTACTTCCTGAGGCTGAAGAGGTTGATATTAAAATTGAAGATAAAGACTTAAGAATTGATACTTATAGAGCTTCAGGGGCTGGTGGACAGCACGTTAATACTACCGATTCTGCCGTACGTATAACCCATATCCCTACCGGTATTACCGTAGCATTACAAGATGAGAAGTCGCAGCATAAAAATAAAGCAAAGGCGTTAAAAATTCTACGTGCTAGAATTTATGAAGAAGAACGACGTAATAAGGAACAAGAAAGAGCCGATAGTAGAAGAGGGCAGATAGGTTCGGGAGATCGTTCGGAACGGATACGTACTTATAATTTCCCACAGGGAAGAGTATCCGACCATAGAATAAACTTAACACTTTATAAGATAGACGAAGTAGTTAAAAACGGACAATTAGATGAATTTATTGAAGCTTTAATTGCAGAGGATGAAGCTAAAAAACTTTCAGAGATATAGATGCGATGTCATGCAATGGCTTGACCACAGCATCCAGTAAAAACCATTTAAAGTATACCAAATTATTTTGGCATTTTTAATTGGATTCAGTGATAAATCGAATTAGATAACACCGAGATATTTTTAGTATAAAAAGATGGATACCGTGGTCAAGCCACGGTATGACAATGTAAAATGAAAACACAAACATCTATAAACGGTAAAATCTGGCAGCAGAAACTGATTCACGAAGATATAGTCACCGAGTTATGTCGTAGTTTCAAAATTAGTGATTTACTTGCTAGGATAGTATCATTAAGAGTAAATAATCTAGAGGAAGTAGAAAATTTTTTGATACCGAAAATCAAAAATTTATTACCTGATCCTTTTCATCTACTCGATATGAAAAAGGCTGTAGATAGAACCGTTAAAGCTATTTTAAATAATCAAAAAATATGTATCTTTGCCGATTATGATGTAGACGGTGCTACTTCAGCTGCTTTACTTAAAAATGTCTTTAGAGATTTAAATATAATATGTGATATTTATGTTCCTGATCGTATAGCTGAAGGATATGGTCCGACTCCTTTTGCTATGCAAAAAATTAAAGATAAAGATACAGAACTATTAATTACGGTTGACTGCGGTGCTATGGCATACGAAGCCATAAAATACGCAAAAGACCTTAACCTTGATGTTATAGTAATCGATCATCATATAGCTACGGAAATATTACCGGATGCAGTAGCGATAGTCAATCCAAATCGTATTGATGAAAAAAGCGAATATAAACATTTGGCCGCCGTAGGAGTTGCGTTCTTATTTGCAACTGCAATATTATCGCATTTAAAGAAACAAAATTATTTCACGCAAACAATGCTTCAGCCTAATCTAATGAAATATCTAGATTTAGTGGCTCTTGGTACTGTTTGCGATATGATGACATTAACAGGCTTAAATCGTGCATTTGTCTCAAGCGGTTTGAAAGTAATGCAACAACGACAAAATATTGGTATTAAAACATTATATGATATGGCAGGACTTAATGAAATACCGAAATGTTATCATTTAGGTTTTATTTTAGGTCCACGTATCAATGCAGGCGGCAGAGTAGGAAAGTCAAGTTTGGGGGCTAATCTCCTCTCTACTAGTTGTTCTAATGAAGCAAGTAAATTAGCTGAAGAACTCGAAAAACATAATAATGAGCGTAAAGTAATTGAGTTATTAATGATAGAAGAGGCAACAGAAATTGCTTTAACTCAACAAGATAGTAGTTTATTATTTATCGTAAAAGAAGGATGGCATCCAGGCGTTATAGGAATTGTTGCCGGCAGATTAAAAGAAAAATTTGATAAGCCGGTAGCGGTTGTGGCTTTAAATGACGGGATTGGTAAAGCTTCATGCCGTTCTATTTTAGGTATTGATTTCGGTGCTGAGATTATCAATGCTAAAAGCAAAGATTTGCTAATAGCAGGCGGAGGTCATGCTATGGCTGCAGGTTTTACCGTAACTGCTGAAAAATTACAGGAATTGCAGAATTTTTTTAATAATGCTTTTAGAATTAGTATAAATACACTAGAAAATTATAAGCATGCAGAATATGATATTGATTTAACGGTTGATGGTGTGAATTTCCATTTAATGGAGGAATTAAACACTTTAGAGCCTTTCGGTCAAGGAAATCATGAGCCTATATTTAAATTCGATGATTTATTTGTATTAAAAGCATATATCGTTGGAAGTAAGCACATTAAATGTATGCTGGTTCCAAATAAGCGAAGCTTTGGTAATAAAGCCTTATCTGCTATTGCTTTTAATTCGGTAGGAACTTCATTTGAAGATGTTTTATTAAGCCCTAAAGCAAAAAATATTGCCGCAATAGGAACGTTAAAAACCAATAATTGGCAAGATAATTATACTATTCAATTAATTATAAAAGATATACTTCTTAGAGAGTAAATAACATTGCACACATGGATACCTGAACCATCATTGCGAGGCGCCGTAGGCCACTCGGCAATCTAGAAAAAATAATAAAAAAATTCTGTAAATCAGAATTTTTTACTGGATTGCTTCGTTAAAACTTACAGTTTTTCCTTGCAATGATGGGAAGCCGATCCATGCAACAAAGCCGAAAATAGATAAACGATTACATAATAATAACTTTAAAAATAATAATATTGATGAACGATTCAAAGAAAACAAAAATTTCTCAAGACTTAGCAGAAGTACAAGAGCATTATCAAGATTATCCATATCCTTTCCGAGACCCAAATCAAGAAAAAGAACGTTTACTTGCAATTTGCGGTGAGTTCTTAGGAGAATTAAACCATTTTCTATATAAAGGAAAAGAAAATTTTGATAATAATTTTAGATGCTTAATAGCGGGTGGCGGCACTGGTGATTCAACTATTTATCTTGCCGAGCAGTTAAAAGATAAAAAAAATGCCGAGATAATATATCTAGATTTTAGTAAACCCAGCATGGAAGTAGCACAAAAACGTGCAGAAGTACGAGGACTTAAAAATATTAAATGGATTAATGATTCAATATTAAATATACCTAATTTAAAACTTGGAAAATTCGATTATATAAATTGTACCGGTGTGCTGCATCATTTAGCAAATCCCGATGAAGGTTTAAAAAATCTAAAAGATTCTTTAAAGCCAACCGGCGGTATGGGTTTAATGGTATATGCTAAATACGGACGTACCGGTGTTTATCAAATTCAGGATTTAATGAAAATGATAAATAAAGATACTAAAAACCGTGTCGAAGAAGTAATGAACGGGAAGCTAATTCTAGATAATTTGCCTGCTACTAACTGGTATAAAAGAGGTTGGGAGTTATTTTCAGATTACCAAAATTTCGGTGACGTCGGAGTTTATGACATGTTCCTGCACAAACAGGATAGAGCCTATTCCGTTCCTGAGTTATATGAATTCGTAGAAAAAGCTGGCTTAAATTTTGTTGACTATCTTGATCCTTTAGAAAAAATTTTATTAAGACCGGCAAATTATATAAAAGATTTTTCACTTCTGCAAAAAGTTCAAAAGATGGATAAAGTAACTAGAGAAGCAATTTCCGAAATACTTACCGGTAATATTATTAAACATTCATTTTACGTATCTAACCAAAAAGATAGTGTAGCCTCTCTTGAGGACCTTGATAATATACCATACTTCCATAATATTGCCAATTGTGCTAAACAAATTTACGAGCATTTGGAATCTAATCCTTCACCAGTAAATAATGCTATTAATTTTACTATTAATAATGGGATATTAAACAATGTTAATATCTCAATGTATATATTTGGAAGCACGAAATATATTTTTAAATATATGGTAGAAGAGAAAAGTTTAAGAGAAATATTTGATGCGGTACGTAGCGAACTAAACCAAGAAATAAGCAATGAAGCATTATTAAACGAAGTGAAAAACGTTTTCACTCCATTACTTAATGCAAATGTGTTATTATTAAAATCAAAGGATTTGTAGAGTATACGTGGATTGGTTTATCCAAATGTCCTTGATGTCATACCGAGGCTTGTACACGGTATCCAAGAAAATAATCAAATGATTAGTACTTTTATTGTTTTTATGGACCCCGTGGTCGAGCCACGGGATGACACAGTGAGTTTTTACCGGTCTATGCAACAATACCTGCATACAATGACGATTTGAGTTGACAACGTGCTATTACGTTGTTAGTATGCCTCTACATACATAAAACAGCTCTTATAAGCTAACAAGATAAATAATTCTTCAAACCACAAGAATACATAAAATTTTCTAAAAATCTAATTTGATTCCTAATTTTAAATAAGTATATTACTTACCTTTAAACTTAATTGCTAACTCAACTTTTCAATTATAATCTATTAATAATAAGATAATGAACACAACTAATAAAGAATCTACAGAAGAACTTAACAATATCGGATCCAATAACAGTCATAATAATTTTACAGAGAACGGTAATGTTATTAATTTAAAACAATTAAAACGTAAATTACCTGAGGAACTACAAGCTCAAGCAGAAGCATTAAAAATTGAAAATATTAATTCATTACTTAAACAAGAATTAGTTTTTGCAATTTTACAAAAATCTGTAGAGCAGGGAGGTTTAATAGTGGGAGAAGGGGTACTTGAAGTACTACCTGACGGATTTGGTTTTTTACGTTCGCCAGAAGTAAATTATTTAGCAGGTCCTGATGATATTTATATTTCTCCTAGTCAGATTCGTCGCTTTGGTCTGCGTACTGGTGATACTGTAGAAGGTCAGATCAGAGCTCCAAAAGCCGGAGAACGTTATTTTGCTTTGCTGAAAGTTAATAGAGTAAATTTTGAAGACCCTTCTAAAGCTTATCATCGTGTTCATTTTGATAATTTAACTCCATTATATCCTGATGAAAAATTAGGATTAGAACTTGAAAATAATAGTAAAGATAGTAAGGATTTTAGTACACGAGTTATTGAACTTGTTGCACCCATGGGTAAAGGACAACGTGCATTAATAGTAGCACCACCTCGTACAGGTAAAACCGTATTATTACAAAATATAGCACATGCAATTACAACCAATAATCCGGAAGTATTTTTAATAGTACTGTTAATAGATGAAAGACCTGAAGAAGTAACCGATATGCAACGTTCCGTGCGTGGAGAGGTTGTTAGCTCTACTTTCGATGAACCAGCAAGTAGGCACGTGCAGCTTGCAGAAATGGTTATCGAAAAAGCAAAACGTTTAGTAGAACATAAAAAAGATGTAGTAATTTTAGTAGATGCGATAACACGTTTAGCTCGTGCTTATAATACCGTAGTGCCGTCATCAGGTAAAGTATTAACGGGCGGTGTTGATGCTAATGCACTACAAAGACCGAAAAGATTTTTTGGAGCAGCACGAAATATCGAAAATGGCGGTTCGCTTACTATAATAGGTACGGCTTTAATTGAAACCGGTTCTCGTATGGATGAGGTAATTTTTGAGGAGTTTAAAGGTACAGGTAATTCCGAGATAGTTCTAGATCGTAAGATTGCTGATAAACGTATTTATCCGGCTATTGATATAACGAGATCAGGAACTAGAAAAGAAGATTTATTAGTAGATAAAATAATATTAAATAAAATGTGGGTTCTGCGCCGTATTATCGACCCAATGGGTAGCAGTGAAGCAATGGAATTTTTACTCAAAAAACTTAAAAATACTAAAACCAATAATGAATTTTTTGAGATGATGAAGAGTCCTGAACGCCCTAAGAATGGTTTGTAAAAGAAGACAAATAAAATCTCGTTTGTTAGTTTGGAAACTAGCAGCTATTATTTTAATTTCTATCATATTCTTACTAGTTGGTAAAGATTTTGCTCCAAAAGAGGTTTTACCTATTAATATTAATGAAGACTATATAGCTTACATATTTAATAGACGAAATAATTCTTGAAGACGAAAAGCGTGATAAAAAGCTCAAAAAAAATAAT
This sequence comes from Rickettsia akari str. Hartford, assembly GCF_000018205.1. NCBI lineage: Bacteria > Pseudomonadati > Pseudomonadota > Alphaproteobacteria > Rickettsiales > Rickettsiaceae > Rickettsia > Rickettsia akari. Next base: position 681,938 of record NC_009881.1, read on the forward strand.
TGATGCTTCTCATATTAAAGCGTTAATAGTTAACGTAAATTCTCCCGGCGGTAGTCGGCTCTGAAAAAATTTATACTATCTTACGTAAAATATCCGAGCAAAAGCCGGTAGTAATCGTTATGGGAACAATGGCTGCAAGCGGAGGTTATTTAACCTCTCTCAGAGGCGATTATATTATTAGCCATAACGGCACTATTACGGGTTCAATCGGTGTAATACTACAAACATCCAATTGGGGATTAAGTTTAATAATTTCAAATAAGGTGCATTAAAAGCTGTCCCAAATCCTACTGAAAAACTGACGGCAGCAGTGCGGGTAGCTGTTATTGAAAATATAGATTTTTCCTTGAACTTGTTTCAGAGAGGCGTAATCTTCCTATCTAAGAAGTAAAAAAGCTCGCAGACGGACGAGTGTATTCAGGTCGTTAGGCTTTAAAGTTAAAGCTTGTTGATGCTATATGCTCGGAAGATACTGCATGAAAATGGTTACAGGAAGTTAAGAAAATTAATGCTAATCTACTAGTTAAAGATTATCAATGAAAACCAAAATTAATGGACATAATATTTGAAGATTTTGATAGTATATCACCTAGTTTTTTTTAAAATAGTTTTAATGGAATCAAAGCAATTGTTTAATAATGGTTACTAAGAATTATTTAATAGATAAAGTACATGAGAAGCTGAATTATCTTGCCAAAGAAGATGTTAAAGATTCAGTAGATTTAATCTTAGATTATTTAAGTCGGTCTCTCAAAGAACAAGAGCGTATCGAGATTAGAAATTTTTGTAACTTCTCCATCCGCAAACGCAAATTCCCTAAAAGCAATAAATTCTATAATATTGTTTATTACAGAATGCCTAAAAGTTTATTTCACTATACAGAGTAGATACGGAATGGTCTAAATATAGTGTTATAGAGAAGTGGAAAATAATAAAAAGCATTGTACTACATAATAATATTGTGTACATAGCTCTTTATATTGAAGATTTAGAACTTTTCAAAAAAATACTGGTTATTCAAGCACTTAATATAGACTCTCTCATGTATCACGATATTATAGGTAATGGAAAATATGATTCTTTTTTGAAGCAAAATATAATTAATTTTTGAAGAAGTATGTTAATAGAATCTTTAAAGGAAAAAATATCATCAATAATGACATATTAAAAAAAAGAATCTGATGATAACCATAAATGGGAATGTGAAGAAACTTTAGAATATTAAATTATGATAAGCCTAAAATTTAAAATATTATGAAGAATCTTTAGATTATTACTTAAACGTTATAGGATATGGTAATAAAATTTTCCTCTAACTTGACATTATAATAATATGCAACTATCTTAAGTGTAAAATTCAAACATGGTATTTATTATGATAAGATATCTAATAATTTTATTTGCTTCTATAGCTTTAGTTGGTTGTACGTGTCAAAAAACTACGAAATCAAAAGAAGTATTAGAACTTGACGGTGATCCAAGTTATGCAATTATGAAAACAATTGATAATACTAACAGAAATATTGCTAATACCACCTCATCTATTCCGAGTACTCAGGTTAGATAGAAATGCTTGTTATTATTGCTTCCGCTAAAACTCTTAATTTTAAGAAGCTAGCTCCCAAAACAGGACTAACTTCTCTTATATTCCATAATTTAACTAATCAGTTACTTTCTACACTCCAAAGCTATTCTGAGAATCAATTATCGGAAATGAATATAAGTACAACACTTGCACATAAAACGGCAAAACCTTAAATTTTGTATCTGATATTGAAGAAAATATAATATTTAACTGTGATCCTCATTATATTAAACACACATTCGATAATTTAATAATTAATGCTCTCAGCTATTGTAGTGATGGACTAATAAAAATTGATTTACAAAAGCAGAAAGACAGTATTGTATTCAGTATAAAAGACGATGGAATAGGAGTACTGAAATAGGAAATTGCAGAGTATATTCGGCGTATTTGTCGTAAGCTCTAAAACACGTACACCGGCGGGAGGTAGAGAAGTAATAGAACTGCACGCAAGAAAAATTTGGGCAGAACATGATAAACATGGCAAGACTCAGTTTATTTTCACGATGCCTTATACTCGGTAAATTTCAAAAATTGTCGTCGTCTAGCAAGTTCTGCGGTACTCACGTATCAGATCCTCACATTGCAGACTCCTTGCTCTTTTTGAACTTTACCTTCGTATAACCTATAGCACCGGCGTCAAGCTTGTCCGGATAAACAAGATAAATTAAAGGAAGCTATTAAAATGCTAGCTTTACATGGTTTTAAAACTTTAGTAGAGTCGCTTCTCCTCAAGAGGAAAGGCTGAGAATGTTCAAAGAAGCTATGGAAAATAAGCAGGTTAAAATAATTGGGGCTTTTCGCGGTTGATATGGATGCAGTGAATTTGTAGAAGATTGTTTTAATATAAAGCAAAAAGGTGATAAAATCCTGATAGGCTATAGCGATACTACCGTTTGCATTTATTAACAATTATAATATCCAACTATTCACGGTTCAGTATTAACCTCGTTACTACCGCCACTAATCAGGCTATGATGCCTATAATAGATATTCTTGCAGGGAAAAAGAGTGAAATACAACTTAATATCTATAGAGGCAATGATTTTCGGTGATTTTAATCAAAGATTATAAAGCTGATAGAACATGGCATGGAGGAAGTAATTATAAACATGAAGTAATTATAAACAGTAATATTTTAAGTTTTACTAGCCCTTTTGAAATAGTAGAAAACAAATGATAAATTCTATCAGAATAGGTACAAGAAACAGTCCACTTGCTTTAATACAAACTAATTTAGTGATTCAGCAAATCAAACAATTTTTTCCTGATATTAATTGTGCAATAGTACCTATTATTACTAGCGGTGATTTAATCCAAAATAAACCATTATACGATATAGGAGGTAAAGCTTTATTTTTAAAGGAAATAGAGCAAGCCTTGCTTGATAAAAAAATTGACTTAGCCGTTCATTCTTTGAAAGACGTACCGGGTAGAATACCTGAAGAGCTAGTAATTTCCGCTGTTTTAGAGCGTGAAGACCCAAGAGATGTTTTTGTATGTTTAAATTATAAATCCATAAAAGAACTGCCGCAACATTCCGTAATAGGTAGCTCGGCAGTCCGAAGAAAAGCATTTATCCAAAAAATAAGACCAGATTTAAAGGTAACAATTTTTAGAGGGAATGTTGATTCAAGAATAAAAAAGCTAATGACCGGCGAAGTTGATGCAACAATTTTAGCATATGCGGGTCTGAAAAGGCTTGGAGCGTTTAATCCAGAATATTGTCATTTGATAGAATATTCGCATATGTTGCCGTGTGTAGGGCAGGGAGTCATTGCAGTTGAGATACGACAAAATGATAATTCTATGCTTGAGATATGTAACCAAATTAATCATCTGCCTACCTGTGAACTAATAAAACCCGAAAGAGCGTTTTTAGAATATCTAGATGCTAATTGCCGTACACCGATTGGTACTTACTCACAATATCTAGATGCGGATAATATACAAACCGATTTTATGCTTGGTAACCCCGATTGCAGTAAAATAACCTTCCACACTGAAATTACCAATATCAAAACTTCAAAAGAAGGTGGCATCAAAGCCGCTAAAATGATGTTGAATCAACTGAAAAAATGATTTAAATAATTGTTCTATAATCTATATTATGGAAAATCAATGATAATAATGAAATGGTGCATTCGATTGGATTTGAACCAACGACCTTTGCCTTCGGAGGGCAATGCTCTATCCAGCTGAGCTACGAATGCAAATGTTGTCATTACACGATTAATAAGAACGGTCTAAAATAAATCTAATAATCGAAAACAAATAATCTTTATAAATATTCTGAACCGGAATTTTATTTAATAATTTAGTTATTTCATGTTCTAAGTTACTCAAATAATTAATTGTTTCATTGTAGATTTCATGCTTTACCATTAAGTCACGTATTTGCATAAACTCATCATTAGTACGCTTATCGCATTTAATTATATTTTCAAGCCAAAGACGCTTATCTTGCTCTAGCTTATTATATAAAAAAATCAGCGGTAACGTAACTTTTCCTTCTAAGAAATCATCGCCGATATTTTTGCCTACCTGTTGATCATTACCCAAATAATCAAGTAGATCATCTATAACCTGAAATATCGTTCCGAGTAATGTCCCAAAGTATCGTATATCTTTAGAAATATGGTCTACCTGCTCTGCTATAATAGCTCCAACTTCACAAGAAGCACCAAATAACTCAGCAGTTTTAGACTTAACTATTTGATAATACTCTTCTATAGTTATAATACGTCGCTCATTTAGCTTAACTAGCTGTATTACCTCCCCTACGGAAATAATTGCTGAAGCTTTAGCTAGAACATTCATAGCTTTAATAGAGCCAGAAGCGACCATTAACTTAAAAGACTGACTAAATAGGAAATCACCGACTAAAATACTTGTTTTACTTCCCCAAATAACGTTAGCCGTAGGTTTGAATCTTCTTAAAGTGCTGTCGTCTACCACATCATCATGAAGCAATGTAGCGGTGTGAATGAATTCAACGGCACTTGCGAGCTTTATATGATTATCGCCTTTATAATCAAACATTTTAGCGGTTATTATAGTTAAAAGCGGACGAATTCTTTTACCGCCTGCCTCTAGTAAATATTTACCGACCTTTTCTATTAACTCTTCATCACTTTTTAAACAGCTAATGATTAAATCGTTTAACTTAGTTACTTCATCTTTTAAATCTTGCTGTATTTTTACTATAATATTCATGGTGTTGTTTTATTACTAGAGCCCTGTTAGCGTCATACCGCGGCTTGAACCGTGGTATCCAGAAAGTACTAATAGAACCCGTGATCAAGTCACGGGGTGATAAATCCAGGCAACATACACTCCTCTAATATTTTTTGATTAATATTCGGAATTAACTCCATAATTTTTTCTTTTACATTTTCTCCGGGTTTCACTTTCTTTACTGCTGCTTGGTATAAAGATAAATAATATAAAGGTATAAGTTTATTTATATCATCTATAGTACCTATTTTAACTTTGTTTAAATCGGATAAATCAAACTCATACTCAATGCTAGCGTCAATTAAATTAGATGAATTCGGGTGATCTGAAATAGCTTTTAAAAATGATTTTAGAGCATCTCCGTATACTTCTTTGCTCTCATTGGATAAGTCTTTAAAATCACCTACCCCATATACATATAGACTTAAAACATCTATTATTTTAGAGTAATCATTAATTACTATCGTACCTTTACTGTAAGAATCTTTAAGAGCATTTACTATAGTTTCATTTGTTATATTAAATCCTGATGCATTTGAATATAGACTTAAAGAATTTATCTGTGCTCTAGTTAATTTATTTAATTCAGTAACTAAATTAATATTTAAATTCAAATGATATTGCCTATCTTCAACAATACTAAATTGTTTATTATTATTTAAAATATAGCTTAGTTCATTATTAAAATCTTTATATATATTATTGGAAAGTTTAAACAGATAGGTTTGCCTATCGTAATATTTCTTTATAAATTCTAAAGAACTTATTATAAAACCAGGTTTTAGCTTAAATTGCGAATCTACCAAAAGATCAATATTATTATTGCCGAAATCGTTTAACTTACCTTTATATAATAAATTAATATTACCTTCAAAGTTATTACTATTTATTTTTGCATTAGTAACTTCAATTGTTAAATCTTTAGCAATATCTTTAAAATGCAAGCTACTAGTACTAATCAAGAAATTACCGGAAAATTTGAAGTTATTATTCCAAGCTGGTCTATATAATAATAAGCCTGCAGGTATGATTCTATCTTCAAGGTTACTTTTTACTACTTCGGTTTCATAATAAATTTCTAATTTTTGCGGTATATTATCAAGGAAATCTTGTTTACTTGTATAATACTTACTTTTGTCAAATAAAATAGTAAGCATAGTATGATCTTCTTCATATAATTTTTGATTATCAACTAAGTCAAAAATTTCTGTTTTACCGGAAGTAAACTCAATATTTTCTATTAAATTTATAATTTCAAATAAATCTTTTTTTGATCGTACTATTTCAAATAATTTAAAACTTAACGGTATTTTTGTTGACAATATACAGTTCTCATTATAAAATCTCACTCCGAATCCTCTTTGAACCGGCTTAAATTTTCCTAATGCTTCTCCGGAAAAATTTATAAATAGTTCCTGCTTAAGTAAATCATAACCAATATTTATCGGTGTAGTAAATTCAATTGCTCTATTAATACTCTCTTCTTGCCAATTAACTACTGAAATACCCCATTTAAAGGGAAAACCATATGGATAAACTTTAGAAAATTTAATCAGATATTGCTGATTAAGATTGTTATCAGCATCTTCTATATTAAGGTTAGTATAAGCATATTTTTGATTTATAGAGTGTGATAAAAAGAACATAATAGTAAACCACAGACCACTATATGCGAGTATAATAAAGATAGTTATAAATAATATTATTTTAAGAATTTTTTTCATTTCTTTAGGTATTTTTGTATGTATGTCATCTTACACAGCTCTATATATTCCTTATTCAATTTTATAACGTTCCAAATCCATAAACTCATGATAACTATAAAAATTACCAATAAATATATTATAATAGAATCAAAGGTAGCAGTCGGAATAATAATAAATATCAAAGACTGGATAAATGCTCCAAGCGATTTACCGAATTTAGTACCTATTACCTCCACGGCAGCTTTTCCCTTAGTTCTAAGCTCTAAAGATAATGGGATATACGCCATTTCTTTTGTTGAATCGAATAATGAATATTTGGACGATTTACTAAGTATGTTCTGAATTGCCCCAATAATAATCGCTGCATATAGAAGATTAAAATCACCGAAACATGCTCCTATTTCTTCAATAAAAATTATAAAGATAAAAAACATAAAGCCGGTAATAGACAACATAATAGGGGTTAATAATGCAGAAATGAGCCAACCGAGTCTTCTCAGAATATTGCTGCCTATTATCATGAAGGTAACGCATGATATCCCCATCCAAATATTAAACCTGCCCATAAAGTTAACATAGTCTATAGTGTTTGGGTGTAATTCTTTTATTTTTGCTTTCCAAGGTCCCTCGACTATATTTATTAATAATCCATAACAAATTATTAGTAAAGCAACACGACCTATATATTTTGAGTGAATTACTAATTTGATACTTTCAATTACCGAAAGTTTTGTTTTCGTTTTAGCCGTAACTTTTTTTATATCTAAAACATTTATGGAATCCGTTAAAATAAATCTATTTATTATTCTAAATAAAAGCATAGCCATTATTCCTGCAGTAACAATAATTGACATGATTGGCTGAAGCATTATAGCATTTCCGGTAGATGCATTAAAAGAATATGGTAATAATTCTGAATCAATGACATTTTGCCCACTTGAGAACAAGACAAGTACGCTGCCTGCTATTATAAGACCGATATTGCCAACCATTCCAAGAACTGGATAGAATCTTTTAGCTTTAGAAGTATCAAAAATGTGATTGGCAAACTGCCAAAACATTAAGTTTATTACTACTGCACTCCATAATTCCGCGAAAATATACATCAATGCATAACTCCATTTACTACCTATTTTAATGAACCATTTAAAATTAGGGTATGAAGCAATTAAATTATTTATCATTTCATCGTTAGGATGATAAATATCTTGATTTGGATAAATAATATAGGCAAATAATAAGAAAAATAGTAAAAAACTGCCGACTATAATGTAGAAAATATATTCAAAATTTAATTTATTACTAAGCTTAACATAAAGTACGGTAAAAATTACGCATGAGGGTAATACTAACCATAATTTTAAGAAACTAATAATTTCAGCTCCCATAGAAGGTACTACTAAACTATCTTTGATAGATCTTAAAGCCCCAAAATTAAAAAGGATACATAACATCATCAAAGCCATAGGTATAAATAGCTTTAATTCTTTCCTTTCTATAGGCCAAATTATTTCTTTAACTTTTTCAAAGAAAATTTTAGGCGGTAACATTTTTATTGTGACCTTACATATTAAAGTTAACTTTTAAATCTCTTAAGTGCTAAAGTCAATTAAAATAATGAATTTATACTAACTCCAAGGTGTTATTTCTCTATATCGCCAGTAGTATTTTGTCATTTTATCTAATTTGTCCTGATTTGTCTGCCATAGTTCATGCTTATCGGTAGTCCATGGCTTAGGTCCTGCATAGTGTAAAATGAAGTAAGAAAAATAAGGGCTTTGATTCTTAAAATATGTCAAAAAGTTCCATCTCATTGACAAAGGATAAATGTAATCATGAAAAGCTATATTTAACACATCTTGATCAGGAAACGAAAAGTCACATTCTGATTTTTTTATAGTTTCTAATATCGCAGATTCAGTTTGTTTTTCTCGCATATTTTTTAAGTTTAAAAATATTATCCCGCTATTTTTGTAAGAATGAGCCATATTTCTTTTACATTCTTTTATCAATTTATGATTACAATATGTAATACCTGTATCTATGCTACCTGCGGCAATATAATTACTCATATCTATTTTTTTAAGAGAATTCAAATCATGCAACACTATAACATCCGCATCAAGATATAATATAGAGTCTAGCTGAGGAAAGATCTGATCAAAATATAACCTATATATTACTAAACTAGGCCAATTATCCGAAAATTTTATTTTCTTATCAGTTAAAGCTTGATTTAATATATTTTCAGGGAAAGTAGTAAAGTCTATAGAATAATCTCTGATATATTTCATGGAAGATAATTTTTCCATTGATTCTTGACTAACAGGGTCATTAGAATCCATAACAATATGAAATCTATAGAAACTATCTAAATCACTATTTAGTAAACTAGAGGCTATTACTGCACCGGCATGAATAGCAAACTGATCATTAATAGTTAATGCTATATCTAGTATGTTATTTTGCTTTATACCAGTTAACTTAATTACATTTTGTATTTCTTCTATGGCAATCTTATAATCAGTTTGTATAGTTTTTTCATTATAAGATGACCTGCCTAGTACATGAATTAAGCTAAGCCTATATAAACATCTAGCAGTAAGTTCCGGTATATTAAGAGAGATTAAACTATTTAAAAAATGAATCTCATCGACTGTATAACCGCTATAATATTTTAGGAAATCATCATCATTTTTTATTTCTAATATTTCTTTTACTTCCCCTTCGTAACCTAGAATAATGAGTTTAGCTAAATTAACCGCAGCTTTTTTAGTATATAAAGTATTTAAACCATAACTACCGTTTTTAATCGCTTTATATTGCTGGACTAAAGTAGCATTTTTGTCTAGATAAAGACGTAGTAAGCAATCATAACCCTTGGCTACCTCTAAACGCATCATTCCGTCTTCTACTTGAAAAGAGCAAATTTTTTCTAACCTTGCTTTATCGCTTGAGTTTAAAGATTCACTATCTTCTAATTGTTCAAGTGCTAGATCAAAATTTAATTGATCTTCACGTATTGTACTATAGAACTTTTTATAACTATAAGCCCCAATATCCATAATACAACTTGTATTTTTATGCATGCTGTAATTACTTATGAAAAAAGTAGCAATAACTATTATCATTAGAAAAATACAAAAGGATAATATTAAATTCGTACGAGACATTATATATTTATAAAAAATTAATTTACAGATTTTAACAATTAATAACAAAAAGAACAATAGCGTGGCAATCTCAGGAGCTTTTTTATATTATCTTATGAGATTGCCACGTCGTTGCTAGTGCAACTCCTCACAATAACGGTGATTTGATGAAAAATTAAAAGCAAAAGCTTGGTCAAGAATCTTGCATTATATAGGGATAATTTTGTCCTACATCTTGAATAAGATTAAGGAAAATGATAAAGTCACATTTAAACCATGAAGTAGGAGGAAAACTTATGAATAGCTTAGCTCATAGCTGGACACGCGAAAGTATTGAAGAATGTAGAAACATAAAGAGAAAATTATTATAGCTAAAAAGATGCTATCTATAAAAAGAGCCTATAAATAAGATTATAAATTTTACAGGTTTAAAAAAAGAAGAAATTGAGAAATTAAAATAACATAATTACATTACATGCTGCAAATAAACAGAATAATCACATTTTTGTATAGCTACAGGCGCATATATAAACTTCATGTTAAATAACTCTCGTTTATGTATTATTTGGTTGTTTGGACTTATTAGCGGTTTTAATCTAATGATTACCGGTAATACTTTAAATTATTGGCTTGCTAAAGAAGATATAACACTGCAAACAATCGGTATATTATCATTCATAACGCTTCCCTACTCTATTAATTTTTTGTTAGCACCGATTTTTGATACAGTGCAAATTAAATATTTAAACAAAATATTTGGTCATAGATTATCTTGGATTTGCTTCACTAGTACTGCGTTAATATTTCTTATATATAGTTTCAGCTTTCTAGATCCTCGTACTAATCTAGTATTATTTACCTTTACGGCTTTAATTATTTCTTTTTTTAGTGCTGCCCAAGATACGATATTAAGTGCTTTAAGAACAGAAATAGTACCTAAAGAATCGCTTGGGTTTACTTCAGGAATATATATATTCGGTTATCGGGTCGGTATGCTTTTAGCTGGTTCCGGAGCTATTTATTTATCTATTTATTTTACATTTAATGAGATATATAAAATCTTTGCCGGCTTAGTATGTATTTATTTAATTTTATTGATTGTAGCTACTAGATATACTAATTCTTTTTGTCTCGTTGAAGAAAAAATATGTTATCCCTGCGGAAGCGGGAATCCAGAAAACAAGCAAAATAAGAATGAATTTTTGATAAAACGTTATTATTCTAATTTCTTAAAGATCTTTCTGGATTCCCGCTTCCACGGGAATGACATAGAAAGCGGCAATGACATCAGCATCTCATACTTCATTATTCTTATATTAATTTTCCTAGTATTATATAGATTACCGGATAACTTAATCAATGTTATGATTAATCCATTTTTGCTTCATCTTGAGTATGATGCTTTTGAAATAGCAAGTGTTGGAAAGTTTTGGGGGGTTGTCGGAGCTATAATCGGCGGATTACTCGGCGGCTTTATTATGAAACATAAAAATATATTAAACAGTATATTGTTATTTGGGATTATTCATGCTTTAGGACATATTTTATTTATTTTTCTTGAAATAAAGGGGAAAAATTCTTTATTATTATTTATCACGATAGGAATAGAAAGTATTACCGGTGGTATGACGATGACTGCTTATATAGCTTTTATTTCTTCGCTATGCCAAGGTAAATTTCGAGCTACTCAATATTCTTGTCTTTCATCGATGATGGGAATTTCACGCTCAATTTTTCCTATAATTTCAGGCTATATGGTGGTAAATTTCGGTTGGCAAAATTTCTTTTTATTTACTACAATTATTACTATCCCGTCTTTATTAATATTATTAAAGATAAAAACTAAATTACAATAATGAATGATATATTAAGTGCTTTTTTACATGGTATTGTTTTAGCTCTTGGTTTAATAATGCCGCTTGGAGTACAGAATATTTTTATATTTAATCAAGGAGCAACACAGCCAAAGTTTAGTCAGGCTTTACCTCTAGCATAATTGCAGCATCAATATGTGATACTATTCTTATATGTATTGCAGTTCTTGGGATATCTTGGTTAAAATTATCTATATTTATTGTTGGATTTATTTGCTTAATTTATATGGGATATGATACTTGGCATCAGCCGCCTATTGACCTTACAATGAATTCCGGGGCTTTGTCAGCTAAAAAACAAATTTTATGCGCTATATCGGTGTCACTATTAAATCCGCATGCAATTATGAATACGATTATCGTAATAGGGACTAGTGCTTTAAAGTATAACGGTATTGCACAAATTATGTTTACCTTAACTTGTATATTTATATCTTGGATATGGTTTTTTTCTTTAGCAGTTGCAGGTTATAATATCAGGAAGCTCAAAAAAAGTAGTACGATTTTAACTATAATTAATAAGATCGCTGCTATTATTATTTGGGCAGTTGCTTTTTATATTGGAGTACAAATATTGTATGAAATCGGTTTTATTAACTAGAAATATTGAAGAAAATAATAAAACTATAAAAAAAATAAGTAAATATAATTTAGATTTACGTTATATTCATTGTCCTTTAATTAAATATGCAACTCTAGATTTTAATATTTATAGTTTAGATAATTACTCAAATATAATAATTACTAGTAAATACTCAGCAAATATCTTAGTCGGTTATAACTTAAAACAAGATATTTGGGTAGTAGGTAGTAAGTCAAAACGATTATTAGGCAAGAAAGTAATTTATACTGCTAAAAACGTGGCAGATTTGATTAAGCATTTTCCTCCTGATTTATATGAGCAGACTATATATTTATCTTCAAATGAAATTACTAAAGATTTACCTAATAAAATAGCTAGACATATCATTTATAATGTAGAATATTTGAATGAGCTGCCCATATCTATTATAAAAGAGTTAGAAAAAAATATTGATTTTATATTACTTTATTCTCAGAATAGCGCTAAGACTTTTATAAGATTACTACTGCAAAATAATTTACTAACATACTTACAAGATAGCCTAGTTGTAGCCATAAGTTTGAAAGTCGCAAATATAGTTAGACCTTTTATAAAAAATGTGGTTTATTGTGATGACCGTAACCCTAATGATATAATCAAGTTATTATTTGAAAATGCAAAAATTCGATAGTTTATTTAAAAGCCAAAACATCTTTTTTATAGCAATAATAATATTTGTCTTATCTTCTTTTACTTTTTACCATAATAGAGCCGATATTTTAAAATTGTTTAAAAGTGAAAATAAAGATTTAAGCCAAATCCCTGATCAAGCAGTAAAAAATAAAGAAAATACTACCTCGGAAGACAAGGAAGCAGCCAATCTATTATCTACTAAGTCGCTTTTAAATTACGTAAGTTCTTTAAAGTTTCCTGAAGCACCGGAACCTGGTTCCTCGGTCAAGCTACGTGATCATAATGTAGAAGCTCCTATTAAATCATATTCAGTGGATTATATTAATTACTTATTAAATGTAAATCTGTTAGTATATAATTTCATGCAGGATAAAGACTATAGTAAGGAGTTAAGCATAGTAAAATCACGCCTACTGCCTCAAGATATAAGAAATATTTTTAATAACCTAGAAGCATATAATAATAAGTATGTTTTTTCTAAATCAAGTAGTACGGAAGTAATTTTTCCTACCACCCATAAATGGCTGGAGAAATTTATCAAAATTGAGAAAAAAACTTCTGCTATGATGATAAAAGAACAATATAAAACTCTAATTTTAGAGAAATTAAACTATCTAATCGATTTTCTTTATTCAGAAAAATTTATGCAGGAGTTTGTAAATAAAGATGTTTAGGTTATTATTAATATGTGCTACTTTTTTACTACTTTATTTCGGGTGTACTTTAATAGAGAGCTTTGATTCCAAAGTTTTTATTAGTTTATATGATTATAATATTGAGACTACATTGTTCTTTAGTCTGATTTTGTGGCTTTTATTACTAATTTCTTGTTTTATTGTAATTAAGTTTTTAATATTAATTATCGATTTACCGTCTACAATACATAATATTTTTAATAAACGAAAAATTAATCATGAGAGATATGCTTTAATTTTAGCTTTTGCCGAATATATTATGAATAATAAAGCTAAATCTGCTTCAATTGCTCGCAATAGTTTAGCTTATGAAGCTTTAAAGGATTCTCAAGCATCCCATAATTTAATCTTAGCCGTAACTGAAGAGGATATAGATAGAAAAATTTCCTATTTTCAAAAACTTATTACATCTAAAGAATTTGTTTTTTACGGTAGCAAAAACCTAGCAAAACTTTATTATGATAAATCTTTGTATGAGAAAGCAGAAAATTACGCAACAAAGGCTTATAATTTGAATGAACTTGATAGTGACAATTTAATTACTTTAATGCGTTGTTATGCTAGATTTTCTCTATGGACGAAATTTATTTTTATAACAAACAAGCTCGCAAAATTTCATAAACATGATTCTATGCCGGAAATTGCTGAGTATTATTTATTAGCAGCAAAGCAAGAAATAGAAAGTAATAATACAGCTAACGCTATAGATTATTTGGACACAGCTATAGATTTAAATTTTTATAACGATGAATTACTAGAATTTTACTTTAATTTAAATGATAAGCTTAATGTTAATAAAAAGACCAAAATATTAAAAGATGCTTTTCGTATTATCCCATCTTTAAAATTAGTGAAGCTATTTAAAAACTTTACTTCTCTATCAGATAGGCAAATTTACGAAGAATTAACTATGGAGTTAGATGCTAAAAAAGATGAAATATTAATTTTGGCAATAGGAGCTTATTTAGAATTATAGGTGTTGTTGTATCATGTCATTCCTGCAAAAAGCATGAATCCAGAAAAAAAATAGTCTTGATATTAAAACAAACCTAAAAATAAGTTTTTATAGGTTTTACTGGCTTCCCGCTTTCCTTGGAATGACATAAAATGAGCCATGCAACATAGCGCTTCGCTGCGTCATTGTTGCATGGCTCGAAAAGCCTGCTGGGTGTCCACCGTGTTGCCAAGCCACGGGATGACACAGGTGAAATTGATCCACACGGTGCAACTCCTACTTGTAATAACGGAGAAGAACCTAATATAAAAATAGTTTCTTTTTGCTCTTACTAATTGCTTCATGTACATTGTTATTATGGTGATGATAATTAGATTGGATCGTTATTAAGTAATCATTTATTGCTTTAGAAAATTCCTCAGTTTTATAACGAAAGAAATGGTCCGCCCCATTGATAATTTTATAATCAACTTTAATATGGGATTGTTGCTTAGATAATCTATTTGCTAGGTCTTTTACATCATCTGCCGATACTATACTATCATTATCTCCCTGTAATATAAACCCTGGAATAGGACAAGGTGAAAGGAATGAGAAATCATATTTATGAATTGTATTAACCGGCGGCGAAATAGCAATAAAATGATTTATTTCCGGACGTCTCATTACAAGCTGCATAGCTATCCACGCTCCAAAAGAAAAGCCTAATATCAGGTTGGACTGAGCATTTGGGTTATTCTGCTGTAACCAGTCGAGAGCTGCCCCAGCATCAACAACTTCACCGACTCCATTATCAAATTTACCTTGCGATCCCCCCACTCCTCTAAAATTAATACGTAAGACGGTATAACCGTTATCTGCTAAAATTTTATAGGCATTATAAACTACTTTATTATTCATATTACCCTCATATAAAGGATGAGGATGAAGAATTAATGCAATAGGGGCATGAGATGCGGTAGCTTTTGCATATCTTCCTTCAATTCGTCCTTCTGGACCGTTAAAATAAATTTGCGGCATAATTATTCATAATATTTAATTTGTGCGATATGATATTTTACCACTTTTTCTTATTAGTGCAACTATTCTTATATTTTAAAACACTATCACTAAATAATCGATTGTATTGACGCATGCCGCCATATATACTAAAATAGCGGATAATAATCACTGAATGGAGTTATATTATGAATACAGTAGATATTAGATTACGTGTTTCAGCAAATATAAAGACAGAAGCAGAAGAAATATTTAAGCAAATTGGGATGACTATGTCGGAAGCCATTAGGATATTCCTCAATCAATGTATCAATAGCGGCGGTTTGCCTTTCAAACCACATATTAAGATTCCTAATAAAGAAACATTAGAATCATTTAAGCAAGCAGAAAACGGTAAATTTGAAAACTATAATTTAAAACAATTTGAAAAATTTTTAGACGATATCACTAAATGAGACAGCTGCACTCCACTGTAATTTTTAATTGCGATTTAAAACGATTGCTTAAAAGAGGCAAAAATATAAAAACAATACAAGCAATAGTGAATATGCTTGTAAACAATATTGCTTTACCACAAAAATATAGACCTCATAAACTCATAGGCTATCATTACCCAAAATGGGCATGTCATATTGAACCTAATTGATTGGCTATTAATATATGAAATAAAAAAAGATACAATTATTTTATATCGAACAGGAACATATGCAGATTTATTATAAAGTTCATAGCAAATTACAAATAGCAAATTACTTTTGTAATTTGCTATTTATTATGACCTAAGAAAATACTGCTCGCTCGACTGCATCTGCACTATGTTGTACTAAATCCTTAGCGATTTCTTTAGTAACCATTTTTTTTAGACCGTTTTTCAGTTCTTGTCTAACACATCCAAGCATCTGCGATTCTGCTACAATAATCAATTCCTTATATTTAGCGTGATCAGCAGCCATTACTTTCTCTAGATGTTTAACAACGCTCCTTGCTGCCTCTTTATGTTCTATATCTTTTAGCGAAGTATGCGGCTCAAATAACGAAGCCGGTGTAGATTTATTTTGGTAAAGGCTTTGTCTTCTTTCTCTATGGTGGTGATGCTCATCTAAATCCAAAGATAATTTTAAAGGTTTATTAGTAGTAACTTTAATACCAAACGCGTCGTAAAGCATCATTTGCTTACTATCGATAACTGCAATTAATTTTAACGGTGCTGTACTTACCATAAATACCTCCATAATAATATATTGGTCATTTTATGATAATACTAATTATTATATAAACCAATATTAATTTAATAATTTTTGCTTTTCGCTATTAATGATTTGCTCAACCTTATCATTTAGAATACGTACATCTGTTTGCTCTACCTCTGCTTTTTCTATTACACCTATAATCTTTACCTTTATAGTTCCAGGTTGCTTAAACCAAAAACCTCTAGGCCAAAATAAACCTGCATTATGAGCCATCATTACAATCGGCACTTTAGTAATTGAAGCAAGTTTTACGGCACTCGGCTTAAATTTCACCGTTCTATCAGGTGGGACTTTGGTTGATTCCGGAAATATTATCAACCATAATCCTTCTTGTATTTTTTCCTGACCTTCTCTTAAAATCTGAGCGACCGAGCTATTAGTACCACGGTCAACCGCAATAGGTTTAACCATACGAAGTCCCCAACCAAGCAATGGTATATTAAATAATTCACGCTTTAATACCCAAGAATGTTTAGGAATAATCAGTTGCATAAACATTTGATCCCAAAAGGATTGGTGATTAGACACGACTATTGAGATTGTTTTCGGTAATTTCTCAAGTCCCTCTACTTCATATTTTAAACCGCAACAAATCTTTGCAAGCCACACAAAAGCATAAGAAAATATAATGGCAATTCTATATCTTATTTGATAGTTGACATTGAAAAATGTTACGGGTATGTAACATATAAGAAAAAAAATAAATGTAAATAACGATAATAATCCGTAAAATGATAAAATTCTTAAACGCCACAGCATAATTATTAAATAATTATTAATTAAAATAGTACTTATAACATAAATTTATAGCGAGTAAAATAAATAAGGTATTATAATGAAAAAAACTGTTCTTTCCGGTGTGCAAGCGACCGGTTCTTTACATCTCGGTAACTATTTAGGTTCAATTAGACACTGGGTTAAAATGCAGGAAGAATATAATTGTTTTTTCTTCTTAGCAGATTTGCATTCTATCACGGTTGATATTAAGCCATCAGAACTTAATAATTCAATTATAGGGGTTCTTGCTGTTTATTTAGCAGCAGGGCTTAACCCTGATAAAGTAACGATTTTTGCCCAAAGTATGGTGAAAGAGCATGCAGAGTTTGCTTGGCTACTAAACTGTGTTACACCTCTTGGATGGTTAAAGCGAATGACGCAATTTAAAGATAAAGCAGGAAGCGATCAGGAAAAAGCTTACCTTGGGTTATTTTCTTATCCGGTACTTATGGCAGCGGATATATTGATATATAAAGCTGATATAGTGCCTGTAGGTGAGGATCAGAAGCAGCATTTAGAGCTCACAAGAGATATTGCAGGTGTGATAAATAGAAAATTTGATAAAGAAATTCTAAAAGTACCTGAACCATTAATTAGTGGTTCAGGTACAAGAATCATGAGCTTACGGGATGGATTAAATAAAATGAGTAAATCTGATATATCTGATTTCGCGCGTATTAATTTGAAAGATGATAATGACCTTATTCATCAAAAAATAAAAAAAGCCAAAACTGATCATTTAAGCTTTGTGAGCTATGATAAAGAAACAAGACCGGAAATTAGTAATTTATTAGATATTTATAGAAGTTTATCCGAAGAGAGTTTAGAAAAAATAATAAATAATTATCAGAACCAAGGTTTTACGAAATTTAAAGAAGATTTAGCAGAAATTATTATTACAAATCTACAACCGATACGTGATAAATATTTAGAATTAATGAATGATAAAGAATATTTATTAAAAATACTACGCAGTGGCGCAGAAAAAGCAAGCATTAGAGCTTCTGAAACGGTTAACGCAGTGAAAGAACAATTTGGATTTGTGATTTAAATTTATAATTTAAAGATTTCCCTTGAAATATATAAGATTATTTGGTATGAATCTTCTCGGATAGGTGGCCGAGTGGTTTAAGGCACTAGTCTTGAAAACTGGCGTACGGGCAACCGTACCGTGGGTTCGAATCCCACCCTATCCGCCACACAGCTCAGTTTATGAGATTATACTCTTTGATATTATCTTTGTAGTGTTTTAGTATACTAATCTAACAACACTCTAATCACTGTTTGGTAAGAAACATTACTGCAAATGGCATATGATTTAAAAAATTCTATACTCTCTTTACTTATATTTCAAAAAGATCTTATAATTTGCAACAAAAAATAGCCAAAATTAAATCTTTTGAGAGATATCCATAAAACCTAAGGCAACATAAGGAATTTACATGCAAGAGGCAGGGATAAAAGATAATTATTCATTCGTAAGAAATTATAGATTAAATAAATTAAAATAAGATAGTGTTTGTAAACTTAATTGGCTTTTTCTTTCCGGCGGTCCTGGTATGTGAGATAATTACTTGATCAATTTTGTATCAAGATTATACTTACAAGGTAGATTATTTATATGGTATTTTCCCGGGGATTGCAATAATCGTAATACTGAAGAAATAAATTATGAAGGTTGGAAAGAGTGCTTAATAGAGGTAGTAGATAGATTAGCACCTTGTATACTCGTTACCGATTCTTTTAGTGGTATGTTTTCGCTAACTACAGATAATTTAGCAAATATATTAACCGGTTTAGTTATAATGAGTTGCACTCCGAATAATCCTTGGACAAAAGAAACTGCTAATAAATATAACGTATCGGATATAACTAATGATATAAATGAGTTATACGCAAACACGACAGATGATCAATTAAAGATGTTTTTTTATGCAAACATCACACATATATTTTGTGAACATGAAATCTCAGTTGGAAAGCAATTATTAGAACTTTGTTCATATAATATAAAAACAAGAATATGGGCTAGCCAAAATTTTTATAACTCTTATAAACATAGACGGATACCAAATAAATTACCTACATTAATTATTGGAAGCCAGGATGATAAGTAGCTTCATATCAAACTATTTTCAGAAAATACAAAATGGTCTCGTTCTCACACAAAAATAATCAAGAAAAATCTTTTTTTAATTATTACCTTTTTTTAGTAAAAAATATTGAAAATTGACGAATGGCTGGGACGGGAGGATTCGAACCTCCGAATGACGATACCAAAAACCGTTGCCTTACCACTTGGCGACGTCCCATTGTATAAATTAGAATGTATAGGCTTTATACCAATAAATAGCGGGAACGTCAATTACAATAATGATTGTAAAAATAAATTTATTTCATTGTTAAGCCAACCCCTCGCCTGCGGAGATAATAAATCATAAATTTTAGCTCTAATTTTGTTATAATATTCCTTAATATAATTTATTTCATCAATATTAAGTAGTTTCGTATCAATCAATTTACTATCATAAGGTACTAGGCTTAAGGTTTCAAATTCAAGCCATCCGCTATTTTCTTTTACATACATTAAATTTTCTATTCTAATTCCGTATTTGCCAGGAATATAAAAACCAGGTTCGTTAGATAGAATCATACCTTTTTGAAGTACAGTTCTATTACGAAGATTTATGCTTTGGGGTCCTTCATGAACACTCAAGAAACTCCCTACTCCATGCCCTGTACCGTGTGGATAATCTAGCATGTCTTGCCATAAATATTGCCTAGCTAGTATATCAAGATTAGCTCCTGTGATGATATTTTTTGGGAATTTGGCTTTAGCTAAAGCAATATGTCCTTTAAGTACTTGCGTATAACGCTTTTTCTGCTCATCAGTCGGCGTACCTATCATGATTGTCCTTGTTATATCGGTAGTAGCACCACTATATTGACCGCCGGAATCTATCAGTAATATCCCATGCCCTATAATTTTTTTAGCATTTTCCAAAACAGCTCTATAATGAATAATGGCACTATTCTCCTGAAATCCGCAAATAGCAGGAAAACTATCCGAAACATAGCCCTCTTGTTTAGCTCGATACTCTGTAAGTTTTAAACCTAGGGAATACTCATTCAATTCGTCATGCTCATGATCCCATATGTCATTCCTGCGAAAGCTGGAATCCATATTATGTTTTTCTAGATCCATATTTTCACGAAGATGACATTGAGCCAAATCAGCAAAAAACTCACATAAAGCTACTGCATCTTTAATATGAAAATCGATTGCATGCTTAATTTCGATATCGTTCTTACAAGCTTTAAGCGTTAAACATGGATCGGTAATTTTTTGTACTTTTTTATCAGCTATTAAGTCCATTATATGCACAGAGGCTATAGTATCATCAACAAAAATATTGTCATGACCCTTTAAAATATTTCCAAATTCTTCTTCCGGTAAAATTGTTATTTCAGGACGTGCATTAATAATTTCGGCATCAATTCTTATGAGATCAATAAATAGATATAATTTTGTAGACGTAACGATTACTTTTGCAAACATCAAAGGTGTATAAGCAACGTCACTAGCACGCAAATTTAGTAACCAACATATGTATGAGCTATCGAGAATGATTAGAGCATATTGCTCATTATAATTACTGGATCCCGCGGTCAAGCCGCGGGATGACAATAAGGTTTTACGACATTTATTTATTTTATCATTATGACTAGCACCCGCAAATTTAATATCATGTAAATAAACTTTAGAGTTTGGCTCTGATGGCTGATTATGCCAAATTTTATCAACTAAATTTCCGTTAATCTTTTGAAAATTGAGCTTTAAATTTGATATAGCTGGACAAGTAAATAATTGAGGATCATATCCTACTCTGCTATCTTTATTTAAGGTTGTGGATATATCTTTTAAGTCAAAAATCTTAAAAAGCTCTAAATCCAGCTCTTTATTTGCTTGCTCTAAATAACGCCCGTCGGTAAAGAATAATGCTGTATCTTTACATATAATAACTATACCGTTTGAACCGGTAAAACCTGTTATATATTCAAGCCTTTTGGCATACTCAGGTACATATTCGCTCATATACTTATCGTTAGACGGAATTATATAACTGTCTATATCATATTCTGTGAATAAGCTTCTAAGTAGATTAATGCGGGTTTTTGTCATATTCACTACCTGTCATACCGTGATCAAGCCACGGTATGACAACAGGCTACAATTTAGTTCTATTCCTCCCTCTATACCACCCATAATATAAAGGAATACCTGATATAGTGAATGAACAAGCTATAATTAGAGTTTTAACAGGTGTTGCATAGATAACCCATGCACAAAAGATAATCGATATTAGGGCTATAAGTAAATAATAAGAAGAAAATTTTTCCTTTGAACTACGAATTACCTTGAAGGAAGCTAAGCTACAAATTAAATAAACAAACAAAAATGCTATTACCGAAAAATCTATTATTTGCGTAATCTGCTCGGCAAAATTATCATTTGACGTAAAGGCTAATAATGGCACAATGCCAAGGCAACTTAGAATAATTCCGTAAGTTGGGGCGTTATTGCTATTTTTCTTAGCAAAAAATTTTGGCAATAACCCGTCTTCTGCAAGTCCTAGAGCAATCTGTCCGCTAGTCAGAACCCAAGCGTTGAGCGTACCTATACATATAATCGAGGCTATAACTGCAATTACGCTTGACCATTTACCACCGAACAATAATGCAGCGGCATCGGCATAAGGAGCTTTAGAATTAATAAGTTCAGAAGCAGGGATTAATCCCATTATACCTATACTATTAATAATATATAACCCCGATACGCAAAAAGTGCCAACTATTATGGCTTTTGGAATAGTTGTTGCCGGATCTTTTACTGCTCCTGCCGTAGTAGTTGCACACTCTACCCCAATAAATCCCCAAAAAGTAAGCAGTGCAACTCTTCCAATAATAGTCGGAATACTTAAATTCTCTACTTCCTTAGCAATAACTATATTATCTATATTAAAATGAGATAATGCAGCTAAACCTACTACAAGCAGCGGAACAAATTTTAAGAGAGTCAAATAAAACTCTGCTTTTCCTGCTACTTCAGGACCTTTTAAATTTAAAATTGCAATAGCAGTTAATAATATTATCTGTAATATTAAATCCAAAATCGTTTGTGATTGAAAAAAAGGCGTTAGATAACCTATCGCCGAAATGACCACTATACTTGTACTGACAAAGGATATAACCCAGTAAGTGAAACCGGTGAAGAAAGCTATTGTATCCCCAAAACTCTCTCGTACATAAACATGAGGACCGCCTGTTTTAGGAAATTGTGCACATAAGAATGAGAATACCAGGGCTATACTCATAGCACCGAATAATGAAAGTACCCAGCCCCAAACGCTATATATACCGAACGGTGCTAAACTTAGCGGTAATATAAAAACGCTAGTACCGATTTGACTGCCGGTTACTAAGGCAAAAACCGCCCAGAAACCTAATTTTTGCGACATAATAATTTGATTTAAAGTAAATAGCTTTAAAATAGCTGAAATAATAATTTTTAGCAATAGTTAAAACTACTATAACTATTTGACTATTGATTTCTAAACAAAAGATTGATAGCTTTTTTTAGCTATCAAAAATAATCTTAGGAGTTAATATACCAAGTTAAAGCTAATCCTGATAAGATTTATCCATGAAATAAAGTAAAGGTAAGCTATACAGTAAAATCAGGAGATAATTTATCAAAAATTTCACAAAATTACGGTACTTCTGTTCAAATAGTATAAGCGATCCTAATCATAGCGAGGTAGGCTGGGAGATTTCGTTTTGCGGTGATTTGCATGGTTTTTCTTGAAATCAATAGCCTTAGATGTCATCCCTGCGGAAGCAGGAATCCCGTAAGACATTTTTAGGTCTAAAATATTAATAGAATAACATGCAGTGGGATTCGGGAAACTTGTATAAAAATCCGGTTGTATTCGTATTATTAACATATCCATAATGTCTACTAGTATCTTTTTCTCCTACAATATGACTATTTTTAAAAAAATATATTTTCATAGGAAAACAAAAGTACGAAAATATTTTTGCGAATATCTCTTGAAAAGTAGAGACGGCTCTTAAATCAAAACCTATATTTTCTACATTCTCTGCAATAATAGAGAAATGGACTCCTTGATTATTCAATTTAAGATTTCCTCCAACAACGACATTTTTTTATCAGAAGCGCTGAAATTTAAAACATATTCAGCAGATTCTAATCCATCAACTTTAATATTATAAACCAAATATCCATATTCTTGTTCAATCTCTATACCATTTATTTGATCCAGGTTACGTATTTTATTACCTTGCATTATTTTGATTCCATGCTCATTTTTATTAAATAATATAAACCGCTCTTGATGAAATGTGGCTAATATTTAAACTATCCACAATGCTGGAATCAAAAGCAAAGTGAGAAAACATCATATTACCTAAATGGATCTGTTTATAATGCTGAAGATCAAGCAGAATATAAGATTCATTTGGTTTAATGTCTTGTAGCGATTTTATTATTGCTTCTAGAACAGATTTTTTGTCATCTTCTATATCACTATCTCTCATTAGTCTAATTTTAGCCCTTATGTTCTTTTCTTCTTCACTAAGCTTAGGAAATAACTGAAGTATTTTTTCTAGGTAGGTGAAGGATAAGAGAATATGTTATTATAAATCCAGTGAAACATATTTAAAAAAGTATTACACGTTAAAGGAGTTGCCGCAATACGCTTGTTATGGATGTGCCGTAATTCCTAAAATAGTGATGTTATCTTTGTTTTGTACATAATGCCAAAAAATTCTATAAGCATCAGGAGTATTATTTTCAACATAAACTTCAAATATTTCTTCTCCGTTATTGCCTTTAATAGATTTATATTTATGGGTATTTAAGCTAGGATGGCTATGATTTGCTTGCAAATATGCTAGTGTTTTTTTACTGATTTTAAACGTTGTTCTAATCCTTTATTATTTTCAAGTTCTGCCAAAGCTTTACTAGCCTGAATATTAAAAAGAATTTTAAAAGTCCCCATCTAATTATTTAATTGCTTAAAGCATTGTTTGTTATTAAATAGCCAACTTTCTGTTAAAGATACTTCCGTATAGGGGTCTAAAATAATTTGTCCTTTTTTACTATTCTTGCATTCTAGAATAATGGAATAACATATGGTTGGTAATTAATCAAGTGGGATTATCACACACTAAAGGATTTGCCACAGCCGCAACCTGCTTTTTCGTTAGGATTGGTGAAAGTGAATTGGGATTTGAATTTAGTCTCTACATAGTCTATTTCAGAACCTAGAATATACATTAATGCTTTTGGGTCGATTAGTATCCGTACACCCTTTTCTTCAACTACTTCATCGAATTGATTTTTACTATCGGCATATTCAACGTAATAAGTCTGACCGGCACAACCGCCTGACTTAACCCCTACCCTAACACCAAAGGTAGGCTTGTCTCGTTTTTCTATTAGCAATTTTACTTGCTTTGCAGCAGAATCGGTTAATGAAATAACATTTTTCATGTTTTAAGAGTCTTTTTTGCTTTCTTTTTTCTGTTTGTAATCGGCAATAGCTGCTTTTATTGCATCTTCAGCAAGTAGTGAGCAATGTAATTTTACCGGTGGGAGCGATAATTCTTTTGCTATCTCAGTATTTTTAATTTCTCCAGCATCATTTATCGATCTTCCTTTAACCCATTCCGTTACTAAAGAACTTGAAGCAATAGCTGAACCGCAGCCGAATGTTTTAAACTTAGCATCTGTAATAATCCCGTCATCATCAACTTCGATTTGTAACTTCATTACATCACCACAAGCAGGAGCTCCAACTAGTCCCGTTCCGACATTTTTTTTCTCTTTATCAAGTGACCCGACATTACGAGGATTTTCATAATGATCTATCACTTTTGTGCTATAAGCCATTGTTATTCTCTAAAATTTATTTTCAATTTTGTCATTCCCGCTTTTGCGGGAATGACATACGGTGCATGGGATCACTGGATGACATTAATATTCTCAATGTACAGCCCATTTAATCTTTTTCAAATCAATCCCTTCTTGCATCATTTCCCAAAGAGGGCTTAATTTCCTTAATTTATCGATTTTTGAGCATATTAAATTTACTGCGTAATCAATTTCCTGCTCGGTAGTAAATCTACCGATGCCGAACCTAATCGAAGTATGGGCAAGCTCTTCACCTATTCCCATGGAACGTAAAACATATGACGGCTCTAAAGAGGCAGAAGTACAAGCAGAACCAGAAGAAACCGCTAAATCTTTAATGGCAAGGATAATTGATTCTCCCTCTACTCCAGCAAAGCTTAGATTTAGATTGCCTTTATATCTTGGATCTTTAGCACCATTTAAATAAACTTCCGAAATTCGACTATGTATATTATTTAAAAATCTGTCGAATAAATAATTTACATGCTTAGTATCTTTTTCCATCTCACTATACGCTATTTCAGCAGCAACGCCCAGCCCTACGATTAAAGGCGTAGGTAGCGTACCCGAACGCATACCTCGCTCCTGTCCACCACCGTTTATGAGCGGCGTAACACGAACCCGAGGTTTTTTCCTTACATATAATCCCCCTATTCCTTTCGGACCGTAAATTTTATGCCCTGAGATACTTGCAAGATCAATATTAAACTCGTTAACATCAATTGGAATTTTACCAAAACCTTGAGCAATATCGGAATGAAAGAAAACACCTCTTGCACGGCAAATTTTCCCGATTTCCTTTAAAGGCTGAACAACACCTATTTCATTATTAACAGCCATAACTGAAACTAACATAGTCTGATCGGTAATAGCATTTTTTAGAGTTTCTAAAGCGATTATTCCATTTGGTTTAACCGGTAAGTATGTGATGTTTATCCCTTCTTGCTCTAAATACCTGCAAGCATCAAGTACGCATTTATGTTCACTGACTACGGTAATAATATGATTTTTCTTATTGCCGTAAAATTTTGCTACTCCCTTGATTGCAAGGTTGTTAGACTCAGTTGCACCAGAGGTAAAAATAATTTCTTTAGTATCTGCTCCTATTAACCTTGCCACTCTACTCCTTGCCTCTTCAACAGCGCGTTCTGCTTCCCAGCCAAAAGAATGGCTACGTGAATGAGGATTCCCGAACTTGGTAGTAAAATATGGCAACATTGCCTCCATTACTCTTGGATCTAGTGGCGTTGTTGCCTGATAATCCATATATATAGGCAAAGTTAAATTGTTTAATTGTTGGTTCATATGGTTTATAAAATTAATTTTTTGTATACAAAAAGCCTAAAATTAAACGAGTATATTATACACTTCCTCAAAGGCTTTTATAAAAGCCTTTATATCACTTACTGTATTAGTATGGCTTAAAGATACTCTAATAGAGGATTTTGCCTCTTCTTCCACTACACCCATATTGTTTAATACGTGTGATTTAGAGATTTTTCCTGATGAGCAAGCAGAGCCGGAACTTATGCAAATATTACGTAAATCAAACCCGATTAATTTCACTTGTGCATCTGTATTTTGTACAGTAAATAAAGTAGTATTAGGCAATCTTGCGATATTATTACTCACAATATTTACATTAGGATATTTTTTTAATTTTTGCTCTAAATATTCTTGTAAGCTCTTGATTTTTATATATTTTTCTGAGATATCTTTTGTTATTAACTCAGCTGCCAAACCAAGCCCTGCAATAGCTAAAACATTTTCTGTACCTGATCTTATTCCTTTTTCTTGTCCTCCTCCTATAATCATAGGAGTAACTTGAAAGTTAGAGTTAGAGATTAAAGCACCACCACCATGCCCCCCCCCTATTTTATGCCCTGAAATTGTCGCAAAATCTAATCCCAACTCTTTGATATTTATAGATATTCTGCCAAAACTTTGTACTAAATCACTATGAAATTTTGCATAATATTTTTTAGCTATTTCACTTATTGTGGTTATATCTTGCAGCACCCCACTCTCGTTATTAGCCATCATTACAGAAACTAGTTTTTTAGCAGCGTTACTTTGAGCTAATAACTCTTCTAGATGTTCTAAATCAACCAAACCTTGATTGTTAACTCTTATAATTTTAATATTTGGAGCGTGTTCCATATGGTTATAGATCGATAAATGTTCAATAGCTGAAATAAAAATATCGCCGTCATAAAAATTTTTCATTATTAAATTATTACTTTCAGTTCCCGATGACGTAAAAGTAATGTCATATTCTCGAGATGATAAGGCTATACCAAGAGCCGCAACCAATTGAAAACGTGCTTCTTCTATAACATTCCTAGCAAATACACCTGCTCTATGTATTGACGAAGGGTTAAGCTCTTTATTCATCAAACTTATTATATATTCTTTTACCTTGGGATCGATAAAGGTGGTTGCATTATGATCTAGGTATATCATATATTTATATTTAAGTTTAGAGTATCTTTAATTGAGATATTTTCAAAATAATCTCTAATATGTTTACCAAGACCTTTCCATAATTTATGCGAATTACATTTTACTGTATCAGGTACACAAGTTTTAACGGATTTCTTATAGCAGGTAGTCATTATAAAATTTTCATTAACAGCATCCATAATATCGGAAATTTTTATTTCTTCTAGGTTACCTATTAAAACATATCCACCTTTCGAGCCTCTAATAGCCTTAACTAGATCAGCTTTTTTAAGTTTAGAAAATATCTGCTCTAAATAGTTAAGCGATATATTTTGTTTTACGGAAATTTCATTCAAAGTGACAGGTGCAGCACTTGATTTTGTAGCAATTTCAAGTATTGCCATTACGGCATATCTTCCTTTCGTCGTCAGCATCATATAACCAACATATTAAAACTTAAAATTGTTCAATGTTTACAATACCCAAGTAATTTAGTCAAGTATATAATAATATTATTTAATAAAAAATTAGCTTGTTAATATAAACTAAAAATTTTTTATTATACTAAAATATAAACTATTATAATTATGATTCAAAACATCTATATTTTAGAAAAATTAAAGGTTTTATTATATTTAATTTTTTGTTTTGAATTAACTTCATGTATAATAACTCCTGAATCTCCTTGATACCATCCAACAGTAATAAGTTTCACGCCGGCAAGCGTAGTTATAAATTACTCTTTAAATTATTTACAAGAAGCTACAAACCTTGCGCAACAATTTTGTAACACGATAAACAAAGATGTACAATATACAGGCACACAGTATATAAATAATTGCTGAATCTGGATTTTTGTCAAATGAAATCCAAGCTCGTTATGCTTTCTTTAATTGTATATAGTCAAGTAGAAGTAGAAAAGATGGTCAGAATATCATAAATAACTTTAAATGAATTCTTCCTTATATATATTGCGATAGGCTCTTGTTAATTTGCCAAATAGCGACAAACACTAAACAAGTTGTAAACATTTGTAGTAGCTGTAATAATATGCTTAATTCAGGTATTAATATAATAATAACCGGTTGTAATATTATTGGGACTCCGCTTGAAAACATGACTAATCTTATAGAAGTTTGTATTGAAGTTTTAGTAGTAAGTAAATTAGCTAAGCTATATACTAACAAAACTGTAATACTTCTCTCTAATAAAAATGTTACAAACCAAAATAATATAATAGCCGGCATACCGAAATAAATAAATAAATTTGGGGCATATAATAAATTATCGGCAAAATATTTTTTTATTATTTCAGGAGTTAAAATTACTTTATTTTGTTTGAATATCTCAGAATAGTTAACAGTACTTGGGAAATTTTTCTTAGTATTGGCTACAATTAAATTTATCTTCAGCTTATTCTCTTCAAGTACAAATGGTATTTTACTTTTTTCTTTGTTAGAAACTCGATTTTTTGTATCAATGACAACTATTTTATTGTTATTCTTGCTATATAAGTATATAGGCTCTACTTCTTCAACTGAAATTTTTGAATTATTATATTTAATTTCTGGTAATTGATTGATAATATATTCAATGTTGTCTGTAACTTTTGATGATTGTATCCCATTAAAATAATCTTTTAAAGTTACTATGTAATTTAATATAAAAATACAATAAATTATTGATGGGATAAAAGATAAGATAAATAAATATCTTATTCCGTATCCTTGATAGTTTTTATATACGTCTTTATAAAACTCTATAGAGCTAATTGATAAGCGTAATTGACGGAGTAATGCATTTAATCCTCCTAATATAAATGATAGTAAATACATGTATAAGTAATTTATTTAAGTTCCTCACCATCTTCCTTCTTTAAGCCGGTTGAGGTTAGCTATTACGTCAGTTCTTGCACAGGCTTTGATTAAATTTTTGGCTATATTAATTATGATTTAAGTATTTTCTCTATTTCTATTATATCATTTTGACCAAATTTGGTCAAAGAGTAGAATAAAATTAACTCTATTTTGTATGCCATTATAAAACACTAAAGGATATATGAAAGAAAATTTTTTGTTTTTTATTACTTTTATATGATATTCATCAATATTGCACATATACCTAAATAACCGCAAAGCCATATAAAATAGTGTGTGACACGAGGTTGTATCAAAGAGTTGTTTGCGCTAAGCAGGAAACTATCCATGTCATTCAATTGCTTAATAATTCCTTTAACTTAACTCTAAAGACATAATCAAAGTTATTATTCCATAAATTGCCTTTCCCCCATTTATAAGCTAGATAATGCATTAACGTAGTTTTACCTATTCCTGCACTACTGAGTAACAATACTTTACCGACATACGCTTGAATTCTGTTTATTGATTCAGCTATATTTTTTATTTCCGATTCACTTTTATTAGGTAAATTTCTATAAAGTACATCTATCTTATTTTTTCTGCCTTGAACGACCTAATGATATTATCAATCTCATCATCATTATTATTAGGCAGATCTTTACTACGCAACTCTCTTATCTTTTTTTCCTGAGCTATGGCTTTAAAAATATTCTCTATTTCTACTAATTTCTTGTCTCCGACAACTTTATCACGTAATGCTGCTTTAACTGCTTCATCATCCTCACTCAGTAATATCTGTAATTTTACATAATATTCCTATAAAGACTGAGCTTTGATTTTTGCATCTTCTATTGGCTGTGGTAAAGTATCGTGAGAGCTATATAAGATTCTTAACTTGTCAGTTAATGATTTTGAAGTAGAAGGCTTCATATTTTTAATTGATTAACCAAAATAATTTATTTTTATTTATTACAACTAATAATTATCAAGTTGCAATAATTATTATGGGATTAGAGCTAAGTAAAATTTTACGAAGAAAATAATTCTAATTGTCGGTAGTATTAAAGTGCAATATTATATATAAGTTTGTTGATAAAAAATGATTTATTTACTAATATCTATATTTCCATAAATAATATTAGTTTTATATGCTACTGCTACTTCCTGAAATAACTTTGACTTTAATAGCACTTTTAGGGCAGTTTTTTGCCGTAATGATCCCAAATAAAAATAGAATTATTGCTAATATCATTATTTTATTATGTATATTATCAATTTTTCTTACCTTTAAGTACTCAAGCTATGAAGGAGTATGGCACTCATTTGCTACCGGAATAAGTATCGGTATTAGTAAAAGCATAGTACTGATATTCACTATTATATCCATGATTATATACCGTGATTACTCTATTCTTGTTGCTGAGGAATTAAAATTTGAATTTATCACTTTAATATTATTATCGGTTGTAGGTCTTTTTGTTGCAATCTCATCACGGAATTTTATATTATTATTCTGTGGTATGGAGCTTACTGCTTTAACTTCATATGCACTTGCAGGATTCAAATTAAATGACATTAAATCCTCGGAAGGTGCTGTAAAATATTTTATCTTAAGTAGTTTAGTTAGTTGTTTATCATTATTCGGGATTTCTTTTATATACGGATTTGGTGGAAGTCTACAATTTGAGGATATCTTAGATAAACTACATAATAATTCTGGGATGAATCTTGGTTTAATAATCGGTATTGTACTATTTTTAAGTAGTATTTTCTTTAAACTCTCAAGTGTTCCACTCCATTTTTGGGTCCCTGACGTATATGAAGGCTCACCGATTAGTTCGGTTACTTATTTCACCGCTGCCTCCAAAATAGGTATGGTTATTGTTGTATTAAATATTAGCAAATTAATTATAGGTAATTACTATCCTATTAACTATAATTTAATAAAGATAATTGCTATATTATCTATGCTGTTCGGAGCTTTTGGAGCTATTCGTCAAACTTCTCTAAAAAGATTAATGGCTTATAGTACTATTTTAAATATCGGTTATGTGTTAATTGGCGTTCTTCTGCATAATCAAGAAGGGTATAAAGCAGCTCTACTATATATTCTAATATATGCGGTAGGGAATATAGGTTTTTTTACTTGCTTAATCATGCTGCTCGGTAAAGACGCCGATAAAGCTAGTTTTAAAACTATACAAGGAATTGCAGAGAACCATCAAACTATAGCTGCCGTAATTAGCATAGTTATGTTTTCGATGATCGGAATTCCTCCTCTCACAGGATTTTTTGGTAAATATTACCTGTTGCACCAAGCAATTAATCAAGAAGAATTCGCATTAGCTTATTGTGGTATTTTTACCAGCGTAGTTGCTGCTTTTTATTATCTTAAAGTAGTAAAAGCCATGTATTTTTCTAAAAAGACTGAAAGAATTAAGCTACCTACGCAATATGGGCTTTTACTGATTAATTACTTAGTTACAGGCTTCTTGTTGCTTGGTTCATTTATTATCGCGTTTTAGCCGATGTATACTTCTTATTAACAACACTAGCCGAAGTAAT
Organism: Rickettsia akari str. Hartford; assembly: GCF_000018205.1. Classification (NCBI taxonomy): domain Bacteria; kingdom Pseudomonadati; phylum Pseudomonadota; class Alphaproteobacteria; order Rickettsiales; family Rickettsiaceae; genus Rickettsia; species Rickettsia akari. The sequence continues at coordinate 714,285 of NC_009881.1, forward strand.
TTTTGCAGGCCTCATAACATTTTCTTTTAGAGTATTTATATGTTTTAGATCTTCTTCATCTAATTTTAATAAATCTTGGGCTTTTTGTTTAGCTTTTTTAGCTAGACCTAATCGACTTGGAGTAACACTAACAATATCATCCGTTCCGACTTCTTTCTTGAATTTTTCTAGATTGTCTACATATTCTCTATCTGCATCTATATGTGTCTTTACTGGTTTTTGTTTTAGTTCTATCTTTATTTTATCAAAAGAATCAGCTAAATTTCTTTCATCTTGAATATCTTCATTGAAACCTTTTATTGTCTTTATTAAAAATTTTTTTGCACTATCTCTAATACCAAGTATTTCTAAAATTCTTGCAAAACTAGTAGTAATTTTATTTCTTAATTTAAGTTTTTGCCCTCCTTTTTTTCTTTCTTCATAATTAAGAATTTTCTCAAAATAATCAGGATATTCTTTCATTAATGTTTTTAATTCTTGCTCTTTCACTTCGTAATAAGGAAAACTATATTTTCTAGAAATTAAACTGTTTACTTTAATTTCTAAGCCGTATTCCTTTAAGGATTCTTGCCTTTTTTTCATTATATCTATTAAACTAGCCTTAATTTCTTCATACATTATTTCTGTAGATTTTTTATTATTAAATTTCTTTGGCATTGCTTGTTTTGCAAATTCTGCAATTGCTTCATTACTATAATATTTAGTTAATTCATCAAAACTTTTATCAATGGTTTTGCTTAAATCAATTTTAGAAGCTGCAAGTAAGCTATCGGCAAAATTAGGATTTTTTGTTCTTAAAGTAGAAGGGAATTCTCTAAAATGGTTAGTAGGTCCGAATCCAGGCAAATGTTTGGCTCTTGAATGCGGATATATATTATTTGTCAACTTATCAAAACTACCGGCAAAATCAATTCTTACTAATTTAGGTAAAGTTTTTGGATTTTTTTGATCTCTGATAACTCCTATATTTCCAACATGTATATCAAAATCGCCGATCAATAAACTTGCAGGCATAATGTTTTCAAAGTTCTGATACTTAATTTCCTTAAAAGCATTTTCTAAGGTTCTAAATAATTTATTTCTAGACCCCATAAAAAGCGGTCTACCGCCATCCTTTCTAAACCAAGAACTCGGTTTAGTTTTAGCAGACATATGTTTATCCATGTCCACATACATATCACTACTATAATTCTCAAAAAATTCAGATTTGACATATATTTGTGAATCAACGGCTTTAGATTTATTAAAATAATCAGGAGCAATTAAATTAACCTTTGCTCCATTTCCGGGACTTATAGCTTCAAAAATTTGAGATCCTAAAAACTCGGCTATATTTTTTGAGCTTGAAGCCTCTTTTTTTATCATCGCTGTAACTTTACCGTCTAAGCTTTGATATACTCCGCCATGCTCTCCTGCTTCATTAGCTCCGCCTCCTTTAGGCTTTAAAAAATTCCAACCTTTAAATACTGATTTCTTATTTTGAGTCATCCTCACCTCTTTATAATGATTTACATAAAATTGATAATTTTTATATAATAATAAAACATATTATTTATTTTATATCAAGGATAGAAGCCGTTTTCTACTTAATTTTATTGTTCTTTAATATTTCAGCTACTTCAAGAGCAGCATAGGTAAATATACCTGTTGCACCGGCACGTTTAAAACTAATTAATGACTCCATCAAAGCTCTCTCCCAATCAATTACTCCTGCTGCTGCTGCCAATTTTAACATTGCATATTCTCCGCTAACCTGATATGCAAAAAGTTTAGCATTAAAATTATTTGCCGCTTCACGAATAACATCCAAAAACATCATACCCGGTTTAACCATTACCATATCGGCTCCCTCTGCTATATCATGCTTAATCTCAAGCATTGCTTCCTTAACATTACGTACATCCATTTGATAGCTTGATTTATCTAAATAATTCTTTTTATTACTCTTAACAGCATCACGAAACGGACCGTAAAAGCTTGAAGCATATTTAGCGGCATAAGCAAGAATTCCAACATTTATAAATCCCTCTTTGTCAAGATATTCCCTTATAGCCCCGATTCTTCCATCCATCATATCTGAAGGTGCAACAATATCTACCCCGGCTTTTGCTAGCACTAATGCTTGATTACATAAAGCTCTTACCGATCTATCATTATCAACTTCCACGTGATGCACAATACCGTCATGACCGCTTATAGTGTACGGATCAAGTGCTACATCACATATTATACCGATATCGATATTAGCGTTCTTTATGCTTCTAATAGTTCTACATATTAAATTATCTAAATTATAAGCCTCGTCGGCATTGTCATTTTTTAGACCTTGATCAATACTCGGAAATAATGCAATAGCATTAATACCAAGCTCTGCTGCTTCTTTTGCCGTTTCTACTATTTGATCGATCGATAAACGATATATATCGGGCATAGTCTTAATTGCTTGTCTTTCATTATGTCCTTCAACAACAAATAAAGGTAACACTAAATCACTAACCGATAAATTACTTTCGGCTATTAACTCTCTAAGCCAAAAAGCTTTTCTATTTCTTCTAAGTCTAATATGGGGGTACATAAAATTCATATCTCATTTTAGTTAATAACTTGGATTCTAATGTAGAAAATATATAACTTAACTATCTTATAGTAAAAATATTGTATTCCAAAAAGAAATTTGTCTTGCAATTTATAAAAAATTTAAGCAAACCAACAAAAATATTGATAATCTTAGAAAATTAGTAAGCAGTGATGATATAATAGCTAATTTAAAACAAAGTAGAAAAAACATTGAATTTCAAGAAAAAGTAAACAACCTTATTCAAATTTATGATGATAATAACATAATCCATCTGCTATAACTAAAGTTGAAGCAAAACTGAAAGAGTCAGGTAAATGGTGTAAAGAAACTACAAAAATGGATAATAATCCTCTTGGGAAAAATATTGGTAATTTTATAAAAAATTAATTTACCGGAGATAAAGCTAAAGAGGCTTTTGATAAAGACGCTATAAAATTCTACGCAAAATACTAAAAAAGCTATAGCAGAAATACAAGAATCTCTTACTAATCCTTCTCCTCATTCATCTAATGTTCCACCGTCAAAGAGTAAAGGAGCAAGATATAGAAGCTAATAAAAACTTTTAGGATCGATATCTATTTTTAGATGGCAAAAAGAAGGAATTTTTATAAGGCTTAGCCAAAATTTTAAATATTTCTGCAAATTAAATTGCTTACTGGCTATAATGAATATCCTGTAACGATATTTACCGGCGAGCTTTGACATTAATGAGCTTGCCGGTCCTAAAATTTTCACGTTTGCTTTCGGTGCAATTCGTACCATATCTCGTGCTATTTCTAGAATTTTAGATTCACTAGAACCTGATAAAATTATCGATGCTGTTTTAGAAAAGGGCGGCATATCTGCTGATTTTCTTATTTCAAGTTCATGCGCGAAAAAACTATCTTCATCACCAGCTTTAACATAACTAAAAATTATATTATCAGGATAATAGCTTTGTAAATATACTACACCTTTACTATCTCCCCTACCAGCTCTACCTCCTACTTGATGCAGTAGCTGAAAAGTTCGCTCAGATGCTCTAAGATCGGCATTATTACTACCAAGATCAGCATCTATTACTCCAACTAAAGTAAGATACGGAAAATGATAGCCTTTCGTTATCATTTGCGTTCCTATTAATATATCAATTTCTAGATTTTCCATTTGATGTAGAAGTTGTACTATTTTTTCCGGATTTTTAGCATGATCTTTACTTATCAACGCAATTTTACTCTCAGGAAAAAGTGCTTTTGCTTCTTCCTCTATCCTTTCTATTCCTGGACCACAGATAGTTAATGTTTCACCCTCTAGACATTCAGGACAAGAACTAAAAATTTTACTTTGATAACCGCAATGGTGACATTCAAGTTTTTTAGTTGATTTATGTACTACCATCCAAGAAGAGCAGAATTTACAGGTAAATCTGTGACCACAAGTTTTGCATAACATGAGCGGAGCATAACCACGCCTATTAAGAAATAATAATACTTGCTTTTTATTATCTAAATTATCTTTGATAGCTTTTATAAGAAGCTTGGATAAATAGGAATTCTTAGCTAGCTTTTCTTTAGTCATGTCGATTATTTCTATATTTGGCAAATCGACATCTTTATATCTATTAACCAATGTAATTCGTTGATATTTACCTGTTTCTATATTATATATCGTTTCAATAGAAGGTGTTGCCGAACACAAAACGATTTGTGCTTTATCAAATCTACCCCTTACGATAGCCGTATCCCTAGCATTATACAATATCCCGTCATCTTGTTTATAGGAATCGTCATGCTCCTCATCTATAACTATTAAACCGAGATTTTTAAAAGGTAAAAATAAACTACTTCTAGCCCCAATTACTACTTTAACTTTATCGCTTAATATACCTCTTAAAATCATTTTCTTTTGAGCTTTTGTAACGTTTGAGTTCCATATGATAGGCTCAAAACCGAATCGCTCTATAAAACGATTAATAATTTGTGTACTTAAAGCAATTTCAGGCAACATAACAAGCACTTGTTTTCCTTTTGCTAAGTAGTCTGCTATTAGATGAAAATATATTTCCGTTTTACCTGACCCCGTAACACCTTTAATAATCACAGGCTTACTGCTTTCATTTAAGACTGTTACTGCCATATTCTGCTCTTCTGACAAATTAGGTAGCACAAAGTTATGATTTACTTTCTGCTCTTTAACTTTAATCGGTTTTTCAGAAATATCTACAGGTAATACTAATTTTGCTATGCTCCCAAGTTCCGACATATAGTAGCTACTCATCCATTTTATTAATTCTAAAACTTCTAAAGTAATATTTAAATTTAACGGTACTTTTTCTTTTATGATTTTTAGCTTTTTTGCTTCAGGAATAGTGGTAAACTCCCATATTATGCCGGTTAATTCCTTATTTCTAAAAGGCACCACAACAAGATCACCGATATTTAGCTCTAAATCTTCAGCTATTAAATAATCTAAAGGGAATAATTTTGCTGCCGGTAATAATATTTTTGCTATTCGCATATATAATGTATTTTATAATTTTTTTTTTATTATATACTAAATTTAATGGATTGTAGAAATTTAGATGATGAGAGATAAAAAGATTATTATAGCAATTTCCGGAGCATCAGGTGCTATATACGGTATTCGTTTGCTTGAAGTACTAAAAGAGCAAAATATCGATACTCATTTGATTATTTCAGAGGGAGCAGCACTTACTATAAAGCTCGAAACCAAATATTCTATAGATGAAGTTAAGTTTCTAGCGAATTATTGTTATAATGATAAAGATTTAGGAGCTACTATTTCAAGCGGTTCTTTTAAAACTTTAGGTATGGTAATAGCTCCTTGTAGTATGAAGACTTTAGCAAGTATTGCTCACTCAATGGAAGATAGTTTAATTAGTAGAGCTGCAGGAGTTGTACTTAAAGACAGACGAAAACTTATTTTAATGACTCGTGAAACGCCTTTGCATATTGGACATTTAGAAAATATGTTAAAAGTAGCGAATTACGGCGGTATCATAGCACCGCCCGTGCCGGCTTTTTATAATAATCCTAAAGCAATAGATGATATAGTGAACCATTCTATTACTAGAGTGCTAGATTTTTTTGATATTGAAACTAATTTAATTAAACGCTGGAGGAGTGTTTAGGTAAAGTAGATGTTATGCCTGCGTGGATCGAAAGACGCGTTCGATATCATAACGTGGCTTGACCGCGGTATCCAGAAAAATAACTAAAAAATACTAACATTGTTAGTATTTTTAACTGGGTCCTGTGAATAAATCACGTGATGACACTGTATACTTTGCACACCCCAATAAACTTTAACAAACAAAATGGCACATAATAAAATAAATAACGACACAAATATACTAACTGATGATGAAGATAATTTACCCATACCAAGGGTTTTACCTTCAAATGTTCAAGCGGAGCAAATGCTACTTGGTGCGATTTTAACCAATAATGAATTACTAAATTACGTATCGGAATTTTTACGTGATGAACATTTTTTTGAACCTATTCATCAAAAAATATATAACGCAATTGAAAAAATTACCGAAAAAGGTTTGATAGCTACACCTATTACTTTACGTAGCATGTTAACTCAAGATAAACTATTTCAAGCAATAGAAGGATCGGAGTATTTAGCAAAATTGATAACTATGTCAATGATGGTAATAAATCCGCTTGATTACGGTAAAATAATATATGATTTAGCAATAAAGCGTAATTTAATAAATATCGGTGAAGAAGTAGTAAATAATGCCTATAATTCTTCATTAGAAGTTGAAGCAAAGGCACAGATTGAATATGCCGAAGCTAAACTTTACGATTTAGCTAGCGAAGGCTTGAATGAAAAAAGTTTTACCAAAATCGGTATATCTATTTCAGAGTCACTAGCTAGTATTAATAGGGCCATGAAAAATAATGATCACGTAATCGGTATATCTACCGGTTTGCTTGATCTAGATAATAAATTATTCGGCTTTCATAATTCCGATCTTATCATTCTTGCAGGACGTCCGTCGATGGGTAAAACGGCATTTGCTATAAATCTTGCACTTAACGCCTGTAATAATATGCGTCGTAAAAATATTATGGATAATCAAGAAATTCAGTCGGTAGGTTTTTTCTCGTTAGAAATGTCCTCAGAACAGCTAACCACACGTCTACTTTCAATGTGTGCAGAAATTGATTCTACTTCTCTTCGTACAGGGATTCTAGGTGAAGAAAAATATAACCGTCTTCGCAAAGAAGCAAATACTTTATCGGAATTACAATTTTTTATCGATGATACCCCTGCTCTATCTATTTCCGCTATAAGAACAAGAGCTAGAAGAATGAAACGCAAGCATAATCTTGGTATATTATTTATCGATTATCTACAATTAATTAGAGGAGCGACTAAATTCGAAAATAGAGTTAGCGAAATTTCAGAGATTACACAAGGTTTAAAAGCGATAGCAAAAGAGTTAAATATTCCGGTGATCGCCTTATCTCAGCTTTCAAGAGCGGTAGAACTGCGTGAGGACAAAAAACCTATGCTATCTGACCTTAGAGAATCAGGAACTATAGAACAGGATGCGGATATAGTAATGTTTATTTACCGTGAAGAATATTATTTAACTAGAAAAGAACCGGCAGCAGGTGATGCTAAACATGCCGAATGGTTAGATAAGCTCAATAAAGTATATAATATTGCCGATATAATTGTTGCAAAACATCGTAATGGACCGGTTGGAAATGTTCCGCTTTATTATGATAGTCAATTTTCTAAATTTGGTAATTTGGAGAAAAGAACTTTTAATTCTGTTTAAATCAGAATTGCCTTAACGTCATTGCGAACGACTAAAGGCGTTGTTGCATGGGTCGATCCCGCTGAGGCTGGAATCCGTCGTTGTCATACCGTGACTTAATCGCGGTATCCAAAAATACAACTTTACAATACTAAATTTTAGTATTTTTAACTGGACCCCGTGGTCAAGCCACAAGGTACAAGTCATTTTCTGGATCCACGCCTACATGGGAATGACATCGGAAAGCTCGAGAATATCAATTATTTCATCAAAATTTTCACGTCGTTTATTTTTTCTACACATTTTATTGCGTTATAAAGCAACTCATTATTATTGTTATTCTAAAGCCACATCTCATTATCATGAATAAACTCACTTAAGGTTAAAACTTGTATCTGTTTTCCTGCGTATTGGTTTCCTAATGAGCTTTGCACGTTATTTCTTACTTGTTTTATTGTTTTATATTATTTTCTACTATCATAGTATTTAACAGTTAATTTAGTTACTATATTAACAAGTTCATAGCCCATTATAAGCATTCCGATAATTACGCATATAATAATTAGATATCGTTTTTGCAATTATTACAAGAATCATACTGGCAAACCATAAAATTGTAATAAAAGCATTAGGTACTACTACTGCTACAATATAAGCCGGTAATATAGTAACAATAGAAGTGGTCATATTACGAAGTACTACATTCGGTATCGGATTCATAAACATAGTTTTAATGGCATCACATAGCCCTACTCCTGGTATTGAGGTAGCGATAGCAAGAGTTGCAATTATCCAAACTAATAATTGTACGGACTGCGATTTTGCTATATTACTTAATTCAATCTCCGACTTCTACATTACTGGTAATCATTTGTTGATACAATGTTGGATTATTATGATGTACTACAATAAGAATACTACAAGTCCAAATTATATATACTATTGCAGGAATTAAACTGCCAAATAAAAACGCCGTCTTTAGCATTTTAGCATCTTTGTTACAATAATTAGTTAAGATATGAAAGATTACTTGGAAACCAAATGAAGTAAAAAAACTACCGGAGTTACTACACTCCATATAGATATTTCTTTATAATTTGGTAAGAATAAAGGTAAATTATCCCACTAAATCATGGAAACAAGTCTAATAACTAAAATTACAATTATTATAATTAACTAGATAAATAGCACTCGATTTATATAATCTACTAACTTTAGAGGTAATAATATTAGAATGCTAATAATAACATACCATGCTAATATATAAGTTATACTTGTATCTCAAGCGAATAACTTCTGGAATTTTGAAGAACCTCCATATATAAATACTGCAAGTAAAGCATGTGAAAGGAGCTTAATGCTTACCGTACCGATGATTTGTGCAGTATGTCCTGAAAAATATTTTCCCAATGCCCCAAGTGTTAAACCTTTACATGCCTAAAGATTAAGCTCTAGATTAATTAAAGAAGTATAATACATTATATCAATGTTATACTAGGTATTATACCTAATTTTGCTTACACCATAAGCAGTGCTATCATACTGCTACCTATACAAGTACCTGACATTAACAGGATCGAACCAATAAGTTTTTGCATAATTTAACGAAATTTAGATTAAAGAACACAGTATGTAATTTTTGCTAAAAAGAAAATCAGTTTAAAAAAAGATAAGATTTTAAAGGAAAAGGTTTTGATAAGTAAAATTAACATTCATGTAATTTTGTTAAAATATATGTGGCGACAGGTATAATTATATTAATTATTTATGTCAAATTATTAATATTGCTTTTGAATGGTATTTTTGTATGTTTTTATTAGACATCTTTTAAATAACCTCTAGAAGCCGGTTTAGAAAGATGTCTATGAAATTTACTATATTTAAAAATGCAAAGATTAGCCAAAATAATTAGTAATGCAGGAATATGTTCTAGGCGTGATGCTGAAAAGCTGATAGCTGAAGGACAGGTAAAAGTAGACGGTATTACAATTTTATCACCCGCTACAAATGTTGATATTAGTAATAAAATCGAAGTATCAGGCATATTAATCAATAATATACAAAAACCAAGGCTTTGGATTTATTATAAGCCTGTGGGTTTAATTACTACTCATAAAGATCCATTATCTCGTAAAACGGTTTTTGAACAACTAACAGGTTTACCTCGTGTTATTTCAATAGGTAGGCTGGATTTAAATAGCGAAGGTTTGTTATTACTAACTAATAGCGGTGACTTAGCTCGTCAGTTTGAGCTACCTTCAAATAGGTTAAAGCGAGTATATCATGTTAGGGCATATGGGAAGTCTGATATTCTACTAAAAAGCGATTATAAAAATTTAGAAATTGACGGGATATTTTATAATCCTCATTCGATAAAGTTACTTAAGCAAAATAAAAGTAATTCTTGGTTTGAAGTAGTTTTATTTGAAGGAAAAAATCGTGAAATTAGAAGAATATTCGAGTATTTTGGACTAAAAGTGCACAAATTAATTAGGATTCAATATGGTAGTTTTACAATAGATAATCTAAAACCCGGAGCTTATAAAGAAATAAATAATAAAATACTGGCAGAATAATTAGTAATGTGTTACCATTAACGTATTTTAACTAATCATATAGAAAACATATGACAAATCTTAATATATATAAATGTGAAGAAAAAGACTTAAACGATTATCTTGATTATATAAAAGATAACCCTAGTGTCTCATTAAATGATTTTATCAAAAATAAATATTTCGCTGAAGATAATAATACAATTATCATGACTAGCTTAGAAAATATGGAAATTAACACAGATTTAGTCAATGCTAATTTCCAAGGTACAATATTAACAGATGCAGTATTTAATAATTGTGATTTAACAAATACCATATTATGTGATGCAGATTTAACAAATGTAAAATTTAATGATTGTACATTTATCAGTACCGACTTTAGAGGCGCAAATCTTCATTACACAGACTTTAATTATAAAGATTATGATTATGATCACTATAAAATCCCCAATCTAAAAGATAAAATACGAGATATAAAACTCTCTTTTTCAAATCTTGAAAGATTAAATAAATACATAGATAAGGATTTAGAAAAAGAACGTATTAAAGAAATAGTTATAGATGAAATTACGAATAAAAAGAAATATATTCTAGCTACGGAAGACGAAGAAACTTTACATACAGTAAAATCAAAAGAGCTACAGACTAAGCAAGAAGAGTTAGAAACTCTAAAGCAAAACCTAGATAATCCTGGGATTGTTACCAATCTTTTAAATGCTTTTTGGAATAGTACAGAAACTATTGCTCAAAACCGACAAAACAAACTAGAAAAAATCAATAAGTTACAGCATGGAATAAATAAATTAGAGACTGAAATATATGCTTTAGATAATCTTAGAATGTTCTGCGGTAACGGTCTTGCAGATATTTTTAAGCAGTTAAAAGATGAAAAAATACAAGTAAAACTAGATCCGTCATATATTATAGGTGCGCCAGCCAAAGAACGTGATATACCGAAAGAATATATAAAATTAACTTCTGCCGAATTTGATCTATATTTAGCTGAAGCAACAAAACAATCTGATACAAAATTATCTCTTACCGATTTTGTTAGAAAGCAAAAAAAACTTTCAGAAGATTTAAATATAGTTCCTGATCTTTCAGACATTAATTTATCAGGTAAAACTCTTACTAATCTTAACATGAAGAATACATTATTTGCTTCAGCTAATTTAGAAAATATTAACATCTCAAATTGTAATTTAGATTTTACTAATTTTGAAGGAGCTAATTTACACAATGCTGTTTTTCAAGATGTTACGGCTCGTAACGCAGTATTTCTTTTTGCTGATCTTAAAAATAGCAAAATTGAAAATAGCGATATGTCGAGAGCTTACATGCCTAAAGTAGATTTATCTGAAGCAGAGGTAACAAATAGCAAATTTAATGCTATTATGATGGTTAATGCCGATGCCGAAAAGTTAATTATGCAAGATTCAGAATGGCAAAATTCTAATCTTACCGGTATATCACTTGCTTATGCAGATATGCAAAGAGTTCAAATGCAAGGAGTAATTTTAAATAATGCACTTCTAGATCAAGCAAATATCGTTTCTACTGATCTTGAAAATGCTTTTATGAATAATGCACGTGCGTTAGAAGCAAAATTCAAAGAGCAATGTAACATGCAAGGCATAACTGCAAGGAATGCCTATTTTAGCGATGCTGAATTTGAAAATATACTATCTTTAAAAGAAGCTGACTTAAGAGAAGCTATAATACAGCGTGTTAAACTTAAGAATGCTGATTTAACAAAAGCAAATCTGGATAAAGCAAATCTTGAATATGCCGATCTTACAAACGCTACGCTTACTAATGCAACTGCACAATTTGTTAAGTTAAGTAATGCTACTTTAGAAAAAGCAGAAGCTGAAGGATTAAATATTTCTGATGTTATTGCTACAAATATTAATGCTAAGGAAGCTAACTTTAAAAATGTAATTATGCAGCGTGCTGATCTTACTAAAGCCGATTTCACTAAAGCGATGCTTGAAAATGCAGATATGCAAGCAGTAGAAGCACTTGATGCTATATTTAAAGAAGCAAATCTAAAACAAGCAAATCTAAAAGCAGCAAATCTAGCTGGAATTAATAAAGAAGGAGCAGATTTTGATAAAGCAAAACTCAACGATGCTACAAAGATGCATGATACTAAAGGTGAGTCTAAAGGGAATTTAAATCATCAAGATAAAGACGGTAAAAAAACATCTGTCAATGTTAACGAGCATGCTAAATTACAAGATAAAATTCATGCAAGAGAAAAAAGCGGTTGGTTTCTGAAAACCGTGGTAGGACAGCTTGGTACAAAAATTGCTAGAACTACTACATCAGGAATTAGCAGCGTAACAAAATTTTTAGCAAGTAAGAATTTTTTAGTAGGGCTTGCCGTAGTAGCAGGTCTTGTAGTAGCAGCTGCACCTTTCGTAGCGATGCCTGCATTATTGGTCACCGGCACAGCCCTTGCTACTAAAGCTGTTATTCTAGGAGCAGGTATTTTAGCTGGAGGTCTAGTCGCTATTTGCACTGATAAACTTATTCAAAAACCTTTACGCAATCTTCAGAAATCATGTGAAAACTTAACTAGTAGTATAGATAAATATATCTCACCGCCTCCTGAAAATATTGATGAATTAGTAAAAGAACAACAACAAGCGAAACAAAAAGCTGAGACAGAAAAATCTAAAGAAAGGGAAAAAAATTTAAATAATGTAAATAATAATATTGATAAAGCTAAAGAACAAGATATTTTAAAACAAGTACAAAATAATTTAAACCAAGAAACGCCAAAAAAAGATAAAACTATAGAAAAACAACAAACAGAGCCTGGTAAATTTGCAGCAAAATTTCAGCCTAACACTAAAGGGAATGGATTTGTTAAAAAAATACAAGACGAAAAAAAACACACAAATTCAACAAAAGAAGTATATAACTAAATAAGTGTTAAAAATAATATCCGGTAAATATAGAAACCAAATTATACCTACCGCTAAAAATATCAAATATCGGCCTTCCACCGGTAAGCTCAAAGAGGCGATATTTAGTATATTAACATCCGGTGAGTTTACCGTTAATAAATTATTTAACGAGAATACACACATTCTCGATTTATTTGCCGGTAGCGGTAGCCTCGCTTTTGAAAGCCTATCAAGAGGAGCAGGTTTTGCTACCTTAATTGATATTGATACATCTTCATTAAGAATAGCCAAAGCATTTGCTAAATCTCTAAATATCGAAGATAAAGTTAATTTTGTTAATATTAATGCCTTAAATCTACCGCAAGCAAATAAGGCTTTTGATCTTGTATTTATAGACCCCCCTTATCATAAGGATATAGTGCCTAAAGTAATGAAATTGCTGATAAAAAACAACTGGCTTGAAGGCGGTACTATAATAGTTATTGAGATGGCCAAACTAGATGATTATGTTTTAGATGAAAATATTGAAATTTTATGTGAAAAACTATATGGTAAGAGTAAGCTATTGATTTTGAGATATGGTTGCCATCCCGCTACTTGATCAGCATTGTTGCATAGTTCGAAAAACCTACTCTATGTGTTATTCCAGCGTAGGCGGGAATAACACAGAACCACGTAACAAGACATTCAAAAACAAACATGACAAAAGACAAGAAGCATTATATCTGTTCTAACTGTGGAAATACTAGTCCTAAATGGTCAGGGCAGTGCTTTGACTGCGGTGTATGGGGTTGTATTGTCGAAGAGATAGTAAGTTCAAATAAAGCAATTGTTAAAACAGGTAGCAAACAAGATTTCGATAAACTTTCAGGTCACGTAGCCGCACAGTTACACATCCCTACACCTATAGGTGAATTAAATAAAGTCCTAGGGGGCGGTTTGGTGCTTGGTTCTGCTATATTAATAGGAGGAGACCCTGGCATAGGCAAATCTACTTTGTTACTACAACTAGCAGCCAGTAATTTTGTATCAAAGATCAATTGCTTATATATAACGGGCGAAGAATCATTAGACCAAATAAAATTAAGGGCAATAAGGCTAAATCTAACGAACTATAATACCGATATTTTAGCAGCCACTAATGTGGAAGATATTATTGCGAGTATGGAAGCTAATAAAAATAATATTGATTTGGTAGTGATTGATTCTATTCAAACAATTACCACAAAAGCATTACAATCGCCTCCAGGCACTGTTTCACAAATTCGTACATGTGCAAATGAACTTGTTAATTATTCTAAGCAAAACAATATAATTATTTTATTAAGCTGTCACGTAACTAAAGACGGTCATCTAGCAGGTCCTAAGATACTTGAGCATTTAGTTGATACCGTGCTATATTTCGAGGGAGATCATAATAATCATTTCCGTATTTTACGTTCATATAAAAATCGTTTTGGCGGTGTTGGTGAAATAGGAGTATTTGAGATGAGCGGCAGCGGGCTTATTGAAGTAACAAATCCGTCTGAACTATTTTTGATGCAGCGAGAGCAGAACGTTATAGGTACGTCTATTTTTGCAGGAATTGAAGGCTCAAGTCCATTACTTATGGAAGTACAAGCCCTCATAGTACCTTCAAATATGGTAACTCCTAGACGCTCTGCGGTGGGCTGGGATGTCAATAGATTATCAATGATACTTGCCGTACTTAGTAGTAGGATAGGACTTAATCTTGCTAATTATGAAGTATATTTAAGCATAGCTGGAGGACTTAAAATTACCGATCCTGCTTCGGACCTTGCAGTAGCAGCGAGCTTAATATCTGCCGCAACAGGCAAACCAGTTCCTGAACAAAGAGTTTTTTTCGGAGAAATAAGCTTATCGGGTGAGATAAGAAAAACTGCAAAAGCAGAAACAAGAATAAAAGAAGCCGTAAAGCTTGGATTTAATAAGATTATCTGCTCTAAACTTGAGCATTTAACGTATGACTTTATATCTTCCGTCTCACATTTAAAGGATTTACAAGAGATAATTAGATGAAAACGTATGTTGTAGTAAATTTGGAAGAAGCACGTAATTTTTTATCTAGTATAGAAGCACAGCTGATATTAACAAATAATGCCTATAGCGTAAAATATTACGGTATGCTAGCAATTAATTACATATTTAAAACTTTAAGTAAAGAATTTCCGAAAAAAGTTTTAGAGATTACCGTAAATGTAGGCGAGGATCATGCCGCGTTATTTACTGCAATCAAACTAGGATATAAGAATATATTATATACAGGGGATTCTAAGGAAGCTAGAGGGTTATTGGGTGGAGTAGAAAACACTCTATGTCATACCGTGGTTTGACCACGGTATCCAAAAAAAATTAAAAAAGACTGGATACCGCAGTCAATCCGCGGTATGATCACCAAGGAAAAACTATGAATATCAAAGATGTAGGAGTAATAATTTCTAAAAAACCTTTGAAAGAAAATACATTTATTATTACGGTTTGTACTAAAAATCATGGTTTATATTCGGGAGTTGTAAAAGAATCTTCTAAAAAAAGCAAATTTATATATCAGGAAGGGAATATTGTAGATTTCCTCTGGCAGGCGAGACTACACGAACATATCGGCATTGCTAAATGTGAACTCATAAAATCTTACACTGGTTATTTGATCATAAATAAAACTAAATTATATGCCTTTAATTCCATTATATCTTTAATCAAAGAGTTATGTCATGAAAGAGAAAAGCATTCTAATTTTTTTTCATTTCTACTTAACTATTTAGATAATTTATCAAAAAATTTTTGTTTTCGTGATTATATTAATTTTGAGCTAACTTTACTTGCCAAGACTGGTTATAAGCTTGATCTTACAAAGTGCGGCGTGACTCACGTTACAACTGATTTAACCTATGTATCACCTAAATCAGCTAGAGCATTATCATATGAAGTAGGGAAGCCTTACAAAGATAAATTATTGATTTTACCAAAATTTTTACTTTCAGATGATAGTGAGATTACATTAGAAGAAAAAAGACAAGCTTTAACTCTAACAAACTATTTTTTTAATAGATATTTATTTCATAATAATAGACAACCTGAAGCACGCCAAACTTTTGTGGGGTATATACTTAATGAGGGCTAAGCGGTCTTGTTGTATGGACTGGTTTTGCGTCATTGCGAGGAAATTACGAAGTGATTGACGAAGCAATCCAGTTAAAAATGCTATTCTATATCATTTCTAACTGGATTGCCACGCAGCCTACGGCTGTTCAGTTCACAATGACGTGGGTAGTATCCACGCAACAATACCTCACGGGAATGACACCTTGTAGCCACAAATAATATAATAATCTATGAAAATACTAGCATTTGACACAGCCAATAATACTGCATCGGTAGCAATATCCGAAAATGAGAATATTTGGACATATATAGAAGAATTACGCCATTCTATGCAAGCAGAGACTCTCATGCCGATGATAGAAGACGTGATGAAATCAGCTAAATATTCATATGATGATCTAGATTATTTAGCAGTAACTAACGGACCAGGTAGCTTTACCGGTATTAGAATAGGGGTTGCTTGTGCTAAAGGTATATTATTCGCCAAGGAAAAGATTAAAGCAGTAGCGGTTAGCAATTTTGAATATGCTTACTTTAGAGCCATAACTCAAGTTAAAGACTATGATAAAATATATGTCTTTTTAAACGCTTATCGCTCACAGCTCTATATGCAGGTTTTTCATAAATCAGGAGAAATAGAAGAGCCGTTATTGATAGACTTCGAGTATGCTATAAAGCTTCTTGCAAATGAGAAAGGTAATATAGTGTGCTGCGGTAGCGGACTTGAATTTATATATCACCAAATTATGCATTTACCGAATATAATAACCTTACCACGTTTTGCACGAGTTAAAGCATGGTTTATTTGTAGATATATTGCTCGTAGACTATCGAGCGGTATGAAGTTAAACAGCTTTATCGAACCGCTGTATATACGCCCACCTGATGCTAAGATAGCTAAAAAGGATAAGCTTTAAAAGAATCTTATCCTCTTTAATTGGGCCTATTTATTAGAAGTATTCTGTCAAATGATCGTTAGGGTCAGAATCATTTCCAATTCCAGAATCATCAGAATTATATCTGCTTTTTTCACTATTACCTAACAATACAACACTAGAACCATTATTTACAAAATTTTCATGATATGTTTCATTAGAATTTTCACACTGTGCTTCTCCTTGTCTTTCAAGCTGCTCTACAACCTCTTCATCGTCCATTAAGGTTATTATGCGTTTAATTTGTGCAACAGGAAGCAAAGACAATATCCTTGGTAAGTTAATATTAACGATTCTTAGTATATTTTCATCTGAGGCATGAGAAATTATTGTTGCTAGCATATCATCTGGAATATTACTTACGATTCTTACTAAACTTTCATTTGGAATAATATCAAGCCTTTCTGCAAATTTTTCTTCTCCTGCTAAAATAATTATATTTTTAAACGATTCATCAGCAATATCCTCATTTGATAATTTATTTAGTGCCTGCTCGGTAAGTTCTTCTAAAGAAAGATTATCAGGGTTTTCATTAAATAATTTATCCAACTTATCTTGTGTGATTAAATCTATTACTTTTTCAAGATGCCAAGGCAAAATATAACTAACTAATTTTTGTGCTTGCTCATCGGGAATATTATTAATTAATTCTGCACATTTTTCATATGTAATCTTTTCAAAGACTTCATCTAATTCATTTTCAGGAATATTTAAAATCTCTTCTACTAACTCATTATCAGAGAGAGTTTCAAATTGATCTAAGAGATTAAATGTTTCTTCATTTTTTACTGCTTCTTGGCAGACTATTTTAGAATTTAAAAAAGGAGATTTCGCTTGAACTTCTACTATTTTGTTATTACATCTTGCAGTTTTTTCATCATGCTGCTTAACTGAATTATCTAACGCTGCTAAAAGAGCAGTATTTTCTTCTTGATTAGTAGTTTGCTTTGAAAAATCAATAAACTCAAACTCATCGCTAGCAAGATAGGATGCTGGCTTTGGACAAGTATTATATTGGATTAAATTTCGTAACTTATTGAACATTGATGTTATTGGCATAATATCTCCCAATTTCTTATGATAATAATCAGCGCCACGATTATAATAGAAATTATGAGGAAGTCAAGATATGGGCTAATAATTATTAACTTTTTATTATATTTGACTTAAAATTGATTAATTTATCACAGATGGACATTCTACTAAATATTATTCCTGCGGAAACGTTGCGTTGCCTGCATGGCTCGTTTATGTCATCCCTGCAAAAGCGGGAATGACATATAATAAAAATTCTACTATAATTGTCTCTGTTCTTGAACTAGCTCAAAAACTTCAACTGTGTCTCCTTCTCTAATATCTTCGTAATTTTCAAATGCTATACCACACTCATATCCTTCTCTAACTTCTTTAACTTCATCTTTAAAGCGTTTTAAAGTTTTGAGTTTTCCTTCGTGAATGACTACATTATCACGTAATAAGCGTACGCTCGCTCCTTGCTTAATAATCCCTTTAGTTACATAGCTACCGGCAATTTTACCGACTTTGGTAATATTAAATATTTGTCTAATTTCCACGCTTCCGATATATTGCTCTCTAACGATCGGATCAAGCATACCGCTCATAATGGCTTTCACGTCATCAATTAAATTATATATTATACTATAATATCTAATATCGACTTTTTCTTTTTCTGCGGCAGTTAAAGCATTTGCCCCTGCTCTAACGTTAAAACCGACAATAATAGCTGAAGAAGCATGTGCAAGAGATACATCGGATTCCGTTATCGGACCTACACCGCTATGAAGTATACGAAGCTTTATTGCATCACTCGGTAATTTTAATAAGCTACCTAAAATAGCTTCAACTGACCCTTGAACATCACCTTTAATAATTAAAGGTAATTCCTTAATTTTACTATTACCGGAAGCTTTTAAAAATAAATCTTCTAAACTTGAACGCGGTGCAATAGATATTTTCTTTTCTTTAGCAAGACGCATTCTATATTCGGCTATATCTTTTGCTTGTTTCTCATTTTGTACTACGTTAAATTTATCGCCGGCAAAAGGTACTTCGTTTAAACCTTGAATTTCTACGGGAACAGATGGGGTTGCTTCCACTATTTCTAGTCCCTTATCATTAGTCATCTTTTTAACTTTACCGTAAGAGCTACCTGCTATTATAATATCACCATTTCTTAAGGTACCTCGTTGAACTAATATAGTGGTTAGCGTTCCTCTGCCTTTTTCGATTTTCGATTCAATTACAACACCAGAAGCTGGACCGAAAGGGCTTGCCTTTAAATCCTTCATTTCTGCAACTAATAAAATCGCTTCTTCAAGTTTCTCTAAGTTAATTTTTTTTAGTGCCGAGATAGGAATAACCATAACGTCACCCCCTGCCTCTTCGCCTATAATTTCGTGGACATATAATTCGTTTTTTACACGCTCAATATCAATATCCGGCTTATCAATCTTATTAATAGCTACAATTATAGGAACGCCCGCTGCTTTTGCATGATTAATTGACTCAACCGTTTGCGTTTTGATTCCATCATCTGCTGCAACCACTATAATAACTATATCCGTTACTTTAGCACCTCTTGACCGCATTTCCGAAAAAGCCTCGTGACCCGGAGTATCAATAAAAGTAATCGCTCTACCGTCTGCAAGAGTTACTCTATAAGCTCCGATATGCTGGGTAATGCCTCCAGTTTCACTTGCAGCAATATCCGTAGATTTAAGAGCGTCAAGTAATGATGTTTTTCCGTGATCTACATGCCCCATTACTGTAACAACTGGAGCACGCATTCTCAAATCTTCAACCTTATCATCACTAATTAAAACATTTTCAACATCTGATTCTTGCACTCTTTTTACCGTATGCCCTAAATTTGTTGCGACTAGTTCCGCTGTATCGGTATCTATTGTTTGGCTTGCATTCGCAAGAACACCTAGCTTCATTAATTCCTTAATTACATCTGCTACTCTTTCAGACATAGCATTTGCAAGATCGCCAACTCCGATAACTTCCGGTATCGTCACTTCTCTATATACCTTCTCAGGTGCTTGTGATGCTAATTTACGCTTTTCTTTTTCTCTAGCTCTTTTTATAGAAGCAAGACTTCTAGTTCTACCGCTTTCGTCATCGCCGAGCATATTGAAAAGATCGACTTTTTTGAATTTTTTTGGCTCTTCTAACTTAATCTTTGGAGCAACTACTTTACTATCTGCTGTTTTATCTAATTCTTTCTCTAATTCTATACCGTAACGTGTTCGCATTCCTACTAAAGGAGACTTTACAAAAGATTCTTCTTTCTTTTTAGATATTTGTGACGGTATATGTTCATTATCTTGAACGATTTTAGCACTAACTTCTACTTTATTTTCTTCGTTATTTTGCTGTTTTTGTTCAACTTCTTTATCAGTTTCTAGCGGTTCTATTTTTGAGTTAGCAGACTGGTTAATACTTGCAAGTTTACTTAAAGTGCTGATTTGTGAAGTGTCATTTAATTTAGATTGCTCAGCAGCTTTTTTAAGAATAGATAAACGTCTGTTAAATTCTTCCTTATTAGCATCAATAGCAGTGTGATCTAAACTATTTCTTTCTTGATTTAATGAAATGGTAGTAGTACTACCGGTAGAGCTTTTTCTAACTTCTACTAGTGTCTTAGATTTAGCATTAACAAAGCTTTGAGCTCCTGTAAGAGAGTCAAAAGACTTATTAAGCGATAATTTTGAATTGCCAAGTGTCAACTTTTTGGGTTTGATTTCCTGGTTATCCGTCATATTTAAAACCTTTGTGTTTCTGTTTTTTCTGTCTACTACTTATTACATCATTCCCGTAGAAATGTTGTACACATAGCTATCATTCGCGCAAAATCGGGAATCCAAAAAAAGTATAAATACACCAAGCTTTTGAAATTAAAAGCTCGATTCATCTCACTTTATGCTGGATTCACGCCTACGCGGGAATAACATCGAGAGTGTTTTTTGATTCATACAACCACCATTTCGCAGGAATGACGTACATTCCCATCCTCTAACTATCCTTTAATTCACCGTGCCGTCTAGCAGTTTTAATCAGTAATTTAATATTTTCGTCCGTTATATTAGAATTTGGAGCTAAATTTTTAAATTCATTTACACTCATCTCTCCTAAATCTTCTATGGTCTTTATACCATATTCGGCAAATTTTAATATTAATTCAAGCGGTAATGCTAATATATCTATTAATTCTTGCTCAACTCCTAAATCCTCTAACTTTTTGATAATCTTTTCATTCTTAAGGTCGACGTAATTAACAGCTCGATTTTTGATCTCTACTGCAAGTTCTTCCTCAAAACCTTCGATTCTTGTCAAAGTACTAACCTCACTACTGGCAATTTGTTCTACCGAATTAAATCCCGTTACCGATAAAAGCTGACCTATAACTTCTTCAACATCTAAAGCTTCCATAAATAATTGCGTAGAAGTCACAAACTCTTCGTTTCTTCTTTTTGATTCCTGCTCTTCAGTCATTATATCGATATTCCAACCTGTAAGCTTAGAAGCTAAACGAACATTCTGCCCTCTTCTACCTATTGCAATACTTTGATTTTCTTGTGAAACTACTACTTCTACCTTATGCCTATCCTCATCAATCAAAATTTTTGTAATCTCCCCAGGTGCAAGCGGTGCAAGAGCATTAACTATAAACTGTGCAAGATCATTACTCCATAATACTATATCAATTTTCTCTCCGTTTAACTCATTTGTTACTGCTTTTACTCTATTACCTCTAATACCTACACATGAGCCTACGGGATCTATACTACTATCCGAAGCAAATACCGCTATTTTTGCTCTTGAACCGGGATCACGTGCTACTGATTTTATTTGAATAATATCTTCAAGAATTTCAGGTACTTCTATCTTAAATAGTTTAACTAGCATCTGGTTATCTACTCTAGACAAGAAAATCTGCGGTCCTTTTGTCTCTTGCCTTACATCCTGTACATATGCTTTTATCCGATCATTAGGTTTAAAATTCTCACCATTAATTAATTGATCTTTTTTTATTATTGCTTCAGCACGACTCAAGTCAACTATTATATCACCGTATTCTATTCTCTTAACTATCCCGTTTATAATTTCGCCTTTTCTATCTTTAAAGTCATGATATTGTTTTTCACGCTCAGCTTCTATAACACGTTGAGTTATCACTTGTTTTGCAGCTTGCGCTGATACTCTCGCATGATCAATCGGTGGTAAATATTCATATATCTCATCACCGATTTTAGCTTCCGGATTCTTTCTTAAAGCTTCTGCAAGTGAGATTTGCGTTAAGTAATCTTGTACATCTTCTACTATTTTTAAGATTCTTAAAAGATTTATCTCACCGGTTTTCCTATTTATCTGAGCTTTAATATTATATTCATTACCGTATTTTTTTCGTCCTGCTACTTGTACCGCTTGTTCAACAGTTGAAACCAAAATTTCTTTTGATATTCCTTTCTCACGAGCTACAGAATCTATAATTTGTAAAATTTCTACATTACCTATATTAGACATACATTATCTCTTATTGCTTTAGGGTATTGCGACAATTTCTTACACGATTTAATTTTGGTTATTTTTTAAAAATACCTCAAAATAGATAATCAATTAGAAACCTTCACAGAACCTAGTAATTTTTTCAATACTTCTTCAGTTAAAACTAGATTAGCATTTTTAATTAAATCATAATCAATTAGTACTTCTTGTGCTTCACATTTTAAATATACTTTATTATTTTCGGCTTTAATTATTTTACCCTGATAACGAGTTTTGCCGTTCAATAATTCTTTAAGTTTGACTTTAACTTCTCTTCCTAAAAATCTATTATAATTTTCAAACTTTACTAACGGACGTTCAAGACCGCTTGATGCTACCTCTAAAGAATATGCATCTTCTATTAAATCTTCAACATCTAGAATAGCTGAGATAGTACTACTTGCTTTAGTACAATCTGCCACAGATATTTTTTCACCGTTTAAGCTATCAATCAATATCTCGACTACTTTATGGTTAACACCTTTAAACTTAATAAGCACTAACTCAAATCCCATATCAGTCAAGGATTTTTCTATTACGTTTGTTATTTGTTGTTCAATAGTTTGCATATTTGATGTTTATAACAAAAAAGGTGGGATAAACCCACCTACCTATAATTTTTATAATGCTTATCCGTAGCAATAATACACTAATTAGAATATATAAGCAATATTTAACTTTATATTTTTATGTCTAAGAGGCTTATTGTACAGTACAATTTTTACTTTATATCATTCCCGCGGAAGCGGAAATCCAATTAAATCAAGCTTTCCTAAAGCGTTATTGAAAAAATTATCCAACACAAAATCTTCAATTTTAAAGACTTTGTAGCCTAGATCGATGCTTTCGCATGGATGACATCGAGAGCTTTTTAAAAAATGTACAGTACTATAACTAAGAAGCTATCTTTAATCTCGTTTATAGTTGCTCTCTGTTTTTTCAATACATGAATTTTTTTTGCATCTTTCAAGTGCTGCTTTTGAATCGGTAATATCAGCAATTTCAAGTAACCCAATCTTAGTCCAAAAGCGGATTGTAGAAACATTTTCGTTAGCGAATTTAGCTAGTTTCCCGATTTTCATTAATCTTTCTGATTTTCTAATATCTGACGGCTCTTTGGCTATTATTGCCTTGAAGTAGATATCAAGTGAACGGTTAACTGCGTGATAAATAATCTTTTCATATTTTTCTTTTGAACCACCAAACTGTTCAGTTTCTAAAGACGTAATATAAGGCAATCGTTCTTGAGGTTTTATAATTGCAGGCGGATAGCCTTCCATAATTAAAATTAAATTCATTAATAGACGTGCAGTGCGACCGTTGCCATCTGAAAAAGGATGAATTGTTACGAGTCTATAATGAGCTTCCTATGCAAGCTCAACCTGATGAATATTTTTAACTCCATTTAACCAACTTATAAAATTTGTCATTAATAACGGCACTTTTGCAGAATTAAGCATTACTACTGTAGAACCTGCAATACGTACGGATACATTTCTATAATGACCTGCATTATAGTTATCAATATTATGTAGAATTGTATGATGTATTGCTAAAATATCTTTTTCGGTGATTTCGTAATATTTCTTTTTAGCAAACTTGTGGATAATATCTAAAGCTTTTGTATGGTTGGTAGCTTCTAAATGTTCTACTAATGCCTTACCTCCTATAGTTAAACCATTTTCAATAACTATAGCAGTCTCTTTGCAGGATAAAGTACTTCCTTCGATAGCATTACTTGTATAAGTTAATGCTATCTTAAACCACTAATCTAAGTTTTTAGTTAATTCAGCACTTAACGGACACAAATCATCTAACTTCTTCTTTTTTTATCTAAAAGATGACATTGCATAAACATGAAGTATTAAGTGTTACTTTATGTCATTCTTATTTAATTATCAAAGCTTAAAATGTCCTGCTATTAAAAACTCCTTATTCCCCTTAGATCCCAGTATTGGACTTTCTATAATATCAAACATATTAAAATTATGCTCTTGTTCAAGCCAATCTTTGATTTTATCGCATACTTTTTGATGTAAGAAAGTATTTTTAATAATTCCTCCCTGCTCTACTTCATGCTTTTCAACCTCAAATTGTGGTTTTATCAAAGCAATAAGCATACAATCTTCTTTAGCTAAACTTAGTGAGGTCGGCAATATAGTAGTTAAACTAATAAAACTGGCATCACAAACAATTAAATCAGGCTTTATTGTTATTTGTTTATCGCTTAAATATCGTGCATTAGTCTTCTCAAGCACTTTAATTTGTGGATTGTCACGTAATTTAGGATGAAGTTCGCCATAACCTACATCTACAGCAAAAATTAATTTTGCTTTACGCTCAAGTAATACTTCGGTAAAACCGCCTGTGCTACTACCTATATCAATACAAACTAAATTTTCAGGATCAATTTTAAAATAATCCAAAGCAGCAATTAACTTTAATGCACCTCTTGAAACATAATTATGCTGAGGTAGCTTGACCTTAATGTCGCTATCATTTATATTAACCTGTATCCCAGGCTTAATTAACTGCTCATGCTTATTATGTACTTTACCTTGAATAATCAAGCTTCGTGCTATAGTAATATCTGTTACAAAGCCTTTTTGAAGCAAATATTCATCAAGCCTTATTTTAGTCATAACTTTTTAAATCTGAATTTAACTTATGTTATAGTGGTTCATTTAAATAGATAAGAAATACATAATTTGTCTAATTGAAAGTTGCAGTTGCAATTAGACATAATATATCTGAGCCATACAACAATGTTGCAATTGAAAGGAGTATGGCAATCTAGAAAAATATTTAAACCCTAACCAATATATGTCTTTTCTTGCCAGCAGAGAGTTTTATAGCATTTTTATCGAGTAAGAAAGTAGTATTAATTATAATATTCTCATCTTCGACTAATTTATCATTTATCTTAGCACCCTTCCCTCTTATAAGCTTGCGTGCCTCTGACTTAGAGCTAGCAAGACCTACATCGTGAAATAACTCATATGCACTAATACCGGTTTGGAGTAGTGCCTGCTCTAAAACAACGGTAGGTAAACTCTCATCGATTTCTCCTTGTTCAAATATCTTTACTGCAGTTTCCAGCGCTGATTTTGCTGCCTGCTCCGAGTGACAAAGCTTAGTTAGCTCATACGCTAGTTTCTTTTTAGCTGCATTAATATCTTCAGCCGCTAATCTCTCAAATTCATTAAGCTCTTCAGAAGTTAACTCACTATACAATTTAGCAAATCTAATTACGTCGGCATCTTCACAGTTACGCCAATATTGGTAATAATCATACGGACTTAACAAATCTTCATTAAGCCATACTGCCCCTGCAGCAGTCTTACCCATCTTAGCACCTGAGCTAGTCGTAAGTAGTGGCGTAGTCATACCGAATACTTCTTTTCTACTTATTTTACGAATTAAATCCGCTCCCATTACGATATTGCCCCATTGGTCACTACCGCCAAGCTGCAAACTACAATTGTAATGCTTGCTTAAATAGTAAAAATCATAGGCTTGCAGCAACATATAGTTAAATTCTAAGAAACTTAAATGCTGCTCACGCTCAAGCCTTAGTTTTACCGAATCCATAGTAAGCATACGGTTGATCGAAAAATGAACGCCAAAATCTCTTAAAAACTCTAGATAATTAAGAGAATCAAGCCACTCTACATTATCGAACATAATAGCATCACTTTTACCATCACCGAATTTGATAAATTTTGATAGTGATTTTTTAATCCCTTTAGCATTTTTTGCTATATCTTCTTTGCTTAAAATTTTGCGAGCTTCGTCTTTCCAAGTAGGATCACCGATTTTACTCGTACCGCCGCCGATAATGACAATAGGCTTATGCCCATGCCGCTGAAGTAACCGTAATATCATTATCTGCATTAAACTACCGATATGTAGCGATGTAGCAGTACAGTCAAAGCCTATATAAGCCGCTATTTTTGTTTCTTTCGTTATAGTAGTTAACCGATCCAAATCGGTACATTGATGGAAATATCCTTTATTTATAAATTCTTCTATAAAACTCATATATTATTTCTTATCTTTTAACAATTCCTTTTTTGCTTTTCTACTAAATAATAAAGTCTTAAGGAAAACAGTGTCTTCATCTTATTCTACAAACGGCACAGCATATACTTGATCAATCATTCTAACATATAAATTTTTTTGCCTGCATGCTTCCTGTGATTATAGTGTAATTTGATATCTAGTAAATTACCGTTTTCAATTGATTGAACTATCTCTTCAAAGCTTACACCACGCCCATGTAATAACTTAGAGTTCTTTTCATGATTACATCTAAATTTAATCATTCGTATCTAAAGTTTAGTAGCATCTAAATGAATTAGCATATTAAGGAAGGTAAGCCATGCTTAGAAGCTTTAATGTTTATTGCCTCTATGTCATGTTCTGCAACCATGATAGTAACAGATCTATTTATTATTAAGATGTGCTTTTGCAGACTTTTAAAATAATGCAATGCGAGCAGGATCATCAACTGTTTGCTGCTTTTCAAAATTATCTTCAATATCGTGTTCGTAAGGATCTAGCTTGATACCAATAACACAACCATTTTTAATGTTTAGTTGATTATAAATAATGTAAGTACTTTGTCAATACTTGATATATTAGATTATCATGCGAATAATTGTAAATCTTTACATCGGATTTTTTGAAAGAAATTTAATTTAATCTACTTTTTAGTTTTCTTTTATTATAGGAAGTAAAATATAAATCAAAAACAGGCAATAAGGCAAATTTAATCAAAAGTGTAAAATTAAATAATATTGTTGAATTTTTTATTATAGGAAAAGTTAAAAAAAAGAATAACAGAGTAAAACTAATAATTATATTTATAGCTTTTGCACATTATTTAAGATCAAATCAGAATTATATTTAAAGCAAATATATACGATACCATAACCCAATAAAACTCCTATTGATAATAAAAGCAGTAAGTGACAAGGATTGTCTTTCTATAACAAGAAATATATACCTATCACAAAAACTAATGTATCAATAAGTAAGATTTAGTACTATTTTCCATCTACCTAATTTGTGCATGCATCAAATGATGCCATGCCAGTCTTTTACATAAAAATCAAGCTCTTTATTTTGATCATAATTTTGTAAAAGAGATGTTAAATTAGTATTTCCAAGCTCTAATAACCAATGTAGAAATGAAGAAACATCAGTTGTTGAAGAAGTTAAATCTTTGTGTAATAATTCTTCAATATTTATTGCATCTTGAGCTTTAAATATACTATCAACTATCTCATAACATTTTTCTATATAATGCTTAGTAGTAGAAATATCTACTTTATTATTTTTTAGATTACTAATTAAAGGACCTATTTTTGTTATCGCATTGTTTGTAAATTCTGTGAATATTGCTAGAGATAAATTACTAGCATTTTCCGTAATACTGTTAGACACTCTAAAGATTCATTATGTTGTAATATAATATTATATGTATTAAGTTATTGATTTGTATGCCTAAAGGAATTAAAACTTTAGCTAGTGCTTTTTTCTGTTCTACGTTTAAAATGCTCCACTTCCATTGTGACATCAAAAACATTACGTGAAAGTTTTGTTCATCTTCTATAAGCTCAAGGGGTTTATTTAATAAACCATAAAGTTCTCCGGTAGCTCCGCCACAAGCAAGCCAATGAGCTGTAGTATTACCATTATTGTCTCGTCCATCCCAAATAGTACTACTATAATTTCCCATTTTATGATATGCAGTTTTAATACAATTTTTTAATAAAATTACCATATCTTTTTATCTCCTGCTGATTATTAGATGTTACATTGAGTACAGACTTCATAAATCATAAAGCTTCTAAAGCATTAAGATTTATTGCTACATAAGGAGATATGGTACCTTCAGGTTTTGTTAGCTGGACAATTATATTGCCTCACTCATTTACATTAGTTGATGCTAATACCCCAACAGCCTCAGTAAATTTAAATTCTTGTATAAGTTGGGAAAGATTTGATATCATAGCTCCAAAAATTTTTTTTATAAAATAAACTACAAAATTTATGGTCTAGAAATTATCAAAAGCTTAACTATTATCTAATACCAAGGAGCGAGAGATAAGTTTATTTTAATCCCTTTAACAGTAATGTCAGCTTCTTTACAAGCAAAGTATTTTTCTTCTCTGATTAGGACGATTGCTTTATTACGGTAACTTGAGCATATTACACCGATTTGATCCTTACCTGCAAGTATTTCTTCATCTTTCACTAATGCGGATAAATCTTCATCTGCTGTAATTTTATATATCTTTCTTCTTATAACACCTTGATATTTAGCTCTTGAAATAACTTCCTGCCCGACATAACAGCCTTTGTCAAAACTAATTGCATTTAACTCCTCAGCACCGTACATATTAGGAATAGATTTATCTGTAATTAAATCTTCTACACCATCTATTATTGCAAAATTATATTTATCTTCTAGATATAAGGAGGCTGGATTCCCGCCTTCGCGGGAATAACATTGGGTGTGGGGTGTTGCATGGATCGATTCCATCTCTGTCACCACGTGGCTTCTACACGGTGTCCAGTCTTTTTTAATTGTTTTCTGGATACCGTAGTCAAAACACGGTATGACACCGCACTTATTTATAGAACGAAAACCAAGCATAGAATATCTAGGATCACGAGACGTAACTAGTGTGTCTATATCTAATTTTTGAAGTGAGTAGATAACTTTATATTCGTCACTACAATCTATTATTTGTATTTTAGAGCGCAATTTATAGAAGTTTAAATGCTCTATCAAAGCAGCTTTATTACTTTTATCAATATCAAGGTAAATTTCCTCAAGGTTGCGAACATACACAAAAAAATCAAATAAATATCTTCCTTGATTAGTAAGTAAATAGGTATAGCAATACTGACTTTTCTTAATATCGTTAGTAATAAGATTTTGTAGAAACTTTACGGAATCTAAACCTATTATTTTGATAATCTCTCTATTACTTAATATTTCATACATAATTATAATGTTATTGACTTTATAGGTGCCTAACCACTATACTCTAAATTTATATAAATTAAACTTAATAATCATGAGATGTTCATCTTACTGTACTGCTTCCGAATATAAGATGAGTGATCTAGTTACTAATTTAAAAAAGATTGGTCTTGAACCTCAACATTTTGACGATGTTTTATATATTCGGAAAGAGATAAATAAAGATTCTGATTTTATAGAGATATTTTTCTTTCCGTTTGGCTGTGTAACTATTTGGGGCGGCGATGAAATTCAAGAAAAAATAGTTTTAAGCGATACTGATTTAGTAACAGCAAATAAGCTTAAAGAGCCGGTATCTGATTATATTTATTGTGAATATAATACGGAAGTCGAGAAAACATTTATTGATGAAGAAAAAAATAAAATAATCTTAGCAGATAAATCAGTTTTTGTTAAACTGTCTATTTCCCATGCTCTTGCACAATCGGTTAAACTTAGCGTTCTTGAGCAGTCTGTTAGTAACTTGATTGTTCAGACAACTCCTATACAACAGGAACTGGCTAGGACCGGTAGCGTATCGCTTTCTAAAAAGGAGATATTACAGCAAATAGGTATATTATTTAACGAGCGTTATTCTATTAGCTTGCATAGCGATATATTCGATACTCCTGAATTCTTTTGGCGTCGTCCGAGCTATGAGCCTCTATATCTGATGACAGCAGAGTTTCAAGACATAGAAATACGGCAAAATATAATGAATCACCGGCTTAATATGATTCATGAGCTTTTGGACATTCTGTCAAATGACCTTAATTATAAACATTCTACAAAACTTGAGTGGATTATTATTATTTTAATCGGTCTTGAAGTTGTCCTGTCGTTGTCTCATACTAATCTTTTCTTAAAAATTATCGGAGCTTTATAAATATCTTCTATGCAAATTATTGATAGTCAAAAAACATTAGAAGAATTTTGTAACAGGTTAGCAAATAAGACATGCTTAAGCATAGATACGGAATTTGAGCGTCGCTATACCTATTATGCTCAGCTTAGTATAATTCAAGTTAAAGCAGAAGAATATTGCGGAATAATTGATGCATTAAGCAATTTAGATCTGAATGTTTTTAATAAGTTACTTGAAGATAATAATATTACTAAAATATTTCATGCTCCTCGGGAAGATTTAGAGATTTTCTATAATTTATTTAAAACACTACCTGCTAATGTTTTTGATATACAAATTGCAGCAAATATTTGCGGATTCGGTAAACAACTAAGCTATGATGACATTTGTTATAAGCTAATCG
This sequence comes from Rickettsia akari str. Hartford, assembly GCF_000018205.1. Lineage (NCBI taxonomy): Bacteria > Pseudomonadati > Pseudomonadota > Alphaproteobacteria > Rickettsiales > Rickettsiaceae > Rickettsia > Rickettsia akari. The sequence continues at coordinate 745,049 of NC_009881.1, forward strand.
GTATTACTATTGATAAAACCCACCAAAAATCTAACTGGCTAAAACGCCCTATCACTAGTGATATGTTAAATTATGCAATGTTAGACGTGAAGTATTTGTATAAGATATATCAAGAGCTAAATAATATAATTATTAGAAATAATTTAACTAATAAATACAAAACTACTCTTAGTTCTTTATTAGACGTTATAAATTATAAGGTTGAGCCGAAAGATGCGTGGAAAAAAATAAAATATAGAAGTGATGATGAGAGTTTTAACCGTAAAATTCAAGTACTTGCAGCTTATCGTGAAGAGAATGTACAAACTATAAATATTCCTCGTAAGCATTTTATTTTAGATGAAGATATAATAAAGCTTAGTAAATACCCGCCATTGAATCACAGGGATTTTAAAAATCTCAATTTAAAAAGTAAATATTTACACAAACAAAAATATAAAGATGAAATAATAAGTTTGTGTAATAACTTATAAGAAAAAAGATACAAATCAAATAATGTGCAGCCTATATATTATACCGAAATCACAAAATCAAGTTTACGATCATGAGGTTCAACAGGAAAATTATCTATTAACTGCTCTTTTAAACAAACTCCGACAGCCAAGATATTTTGGTTATTATTAAGATATCGATCAAAATGTCCTGTGCCGTATCCAAGTCTGTAATACTCATTACTAAATGCCCGCCCTGGGATAATACTAACTCAGGAATAAAAAATCATTATTTAGAGGCTCATAGGTTTTAAATGCACCTAGCACTAATTCATCATTGGATTTATATGAACAATATTTGATTTCATCTGCTATAATTTTTGGTAGGAAAAATTTTATTTCAGGATGTAAGTTTGTTATTGCAAGTAAATTAATTTCGTATTTTAGAGGATAATATAGACCAATTGTTTGTACTTTTAACTCCTTTAATAACAGGTTAATTTTATTGATTAGGGAGTTTTTGAATAAGTCGTAATTAATCTCATTTTGGTTTTTTATGAAAAATTCTTTGAAATAAAGACGCAGCTCTTGTTTGGTTATTGTTACTGTCATTCCAGCACTCCTTTATTTCATTCTCACGTAGGCGGGAACACAGAAAATAACTTTAATATTAGTACAAAAATTACATTCAATATTTGAAAATAAACATTTAAAACAAGTTTTTTATATGTTTTACTAGATTCCCTCCTACGCAGGAATGACATTGGAGTAGAACAATATCACATATTGATACTCCTCTTATCCACACTAAGAGCTGCTTCTTTTATAGCCTCGCTTAAAGTCGGGTGGGCGTGGCAGGTTCTTGCTATATCTTCTGAAGCTGCTCCGAATTCCATATAAGCCGTAAGCTCGGCAATGAGTGTACCTGCATTGGCTCCTATAATATGAGCTCCTAAAACCCTATCGGTTTTACTATCGGCAAGGATCTTAACAAGCCCTTCCGTACTACCGATTGCTCTTGCTCTACTATTTGCTAAAAACGGAAACTTACCTACTTTATAATTAATGCCTTTTGCTTTTAACTGTTCTTCCGTTTCACCGACGCTTGCTACTTCAGGATAAGTATATATTACGCTTGGAATTAGATTATAGTTAACATGTCCTGCCTGCCCTGCCATAATTTCCACGGCAGCTACAGCCTCTTCCTCGGCTTTATGAGCAAGCATAGCTCCTTTTACCACATCCCCGACTGCATAAATATTTGAAATTGCTGTTTGGAACCGGTCATTAATCTCAATTCTACCTTGCTTATCTGTAATAATGCCGACAGACTCAAGCCCTAGATTTTGCGTGTAGGCTTTTCTACCTACTGCCATTAATATCACATCGCTAGTTACTACCGCACTCTTACCGCCCTCCTCTATTGTCAGATTTACTTTTCCTGACTTTACTTCAGCAGACAACACTCTAGTATTTAGTTTAAACTCTATACCTTGTTTTTGCTGTAGCTTCATAAACTGCGTAGCAATTTCTTTATCAAGCATAGGCACAATGCTCGGTGCATACTCAATAACCGTTACTTTAGCACCTAAACGACGCCAAACTGAGCCGAGTTCTAAGCCTATATATCCTCCCCCGACAACTATTAAGGTCTCAGGTACTTTAGAAAGCTTTAAAGCTCCGGTAGATGAAACTATAAACTCTTCATCTATTTTGATATTTGGTATTTCTATGACGCTGGAACCCGTAGTAATTAGGATATTTTTGGCTTTAATTTGCTCATTATTTACTTCCACAATGTTGCTCGCGATAATTTTAGCTTCACCCTTTATCCTAGTAATCTTATTCTTAGCAAATAAGCTTTCTATCCCTTTTGTAAGGTCAGAAACTACTTTATCTTTATTAGCTATCATTTTTTGTAAGTCTAATTTTACATCCGCAGTAATACCTATACTCTCAAAATGCTTTAAAGCTTCTTCATATTTTTCAGAGGAATTAAGTAAAGCTTTCGACGGTATGCATCCTATATTTAAACAAGTGCCACCGAGAGTATCATTTTTCTCAACACACACTACTTTCATACCAAGCTGAGCAGCTCTAATACTACCTGTATAACCGGCCGGACCGCTACCTATTACCACTAAATCAAATTCTTGCATATGTTTACCTTATATTATCCTCTCTTTGTCATACCGTGGCTTGACCACGGTATCCAGAAAAAAATTAAAAAAGACTGGATCCCAAAATCAAGGCGCGGGATAACAATATTCAAACCACGACATGGCAACAATACAATATTATAAGCCCTATAACAACTTTAATCTTATACTATTCTTATTGGGTGCAGCAATAAAACTAATTAAATTAATATTATCTTCAAAGCCGTGGGTATAATTTTGTAGTAAAGAAAACATCTTTTTAGAAATAGCGTAATTATGACTAGAATTTAGTGAATTTGACTCACCGATATTTTTTATTTCCCTCATTAAAGCTACAAGATGATCAAATTTTAGCTCTATATTTTCATAGTCAATAATTACTTCGGAAAATCCTGCTTGCAATAATAGCGTTGGGACATGGTCAAAATGAATAAAGGGAGAAATATGAGGATAGTGTTTAAAATCACTTGCTGTTTCAGCATCTATTAAAGATTTACGTAAATTCTTTAAACTATTTCCTCCGACAAAATTACCGATAAAAATACCCTCAGGTTTTAAAAATGTTTTTATATTAGACAGAAAACTCTGCACATCATTTATCCAGTGTAACCCTAATGAATAAATAATTAAATCAAAAGAGTCTTTTGGAAATGCTAAATCTTCATCATCAATTAACAATTTGTGATTATACTCAAAAGAATCAAGCAATAAAGGCGACATATCTGTTACGGTAATATTGGCACTTCGATAAGCATTTTTTAGTAAGCTCGTAAGATAACCACACTTAGCCGATATTTCTAGAATATCCGACACATCCTTATCAATCATCCCTAATCGACTGATTATATCATTAGCTGCATGCTTGATAAATAAGCTGTTATTTATTCCCGCTACTGCATTATTTCGGTGATTTTTTAGCTTTAATCTGTTGAATATATAATTCTCTCATTTGTTGTTTAGAATTAAAGTCCTTAATTAGGTCTTCTATTCCTACAGTTTTTCCATCTTTATACTGGCTGATAATTCAAAGAATCATCTTTTAGCCAGCTATTCTGAATCAGTTTTCTCTGTCTTTTAGTGCGAATATCATCCCCTTTAACTCTATCTAATCCTTTAAAATTCTTCTGAATACCTACAACTATAGGTTTTGTATTGTGATTATTAGGCGATGAAGGTTCTAAACTCAACAGGCCTTTTTCTGAAGGATTTAAATCCGAAGTTAGACCCAAACGCTGTAAGTAGACAGGTTTTAGTTATTTATCATTACTAGAAACTTTTTTTCTTTCTACCGCTGAAACATTATTCTCGGTCTTATTGGATTCTCCTAGAGATTTATAACTACTTATACACCACAATACTAATATAAATTTCTCTAATATCAATCACTCTGTATCTTATTAATAGTTAATATAAATTAAATAACACATGAATCAAGTACTGAAATAAATTAATTATTTCTAAAGATATTATCATCGTATCTTTTTCTATAATATATTTTGTAATTCTCATTTCTTATATCATTACACCATTGGTCTTGTTGTTTTTTAATATAATAATTTAGAGAATTAGATTTACTTTTACTGGTTTGGAAATTATCTTCACAAAATTTTAAAAAACCTGATATTACAGTTTCGACTCCATTAGTCTCAGATTTTTTCTCAAGAAATTGCATAGAAAAATTAGTAGGATTGTTATGTTTTAAATAAAATTGCTTATATTTTTCATAAATTTTATTTTCTTTTTTTATTTGTTGTTCAGAGAAAGATAATTTTTCCTCTAATAATTTATGAATTTCGGTACAATCGCTCCAAGGTAATTCTATTGTTAACTGCTCTTCCTGATATTCAAAATTATCTTGAATATTGTTAAAATCGGCATTTGCATTTACAATACTTACTAATATTGAAAAACAAATTAATAGTTGTGATACGCAGTTCAACTTGAAAAAGAGCAAAGAATCCACGAGGCGACGAGCGGAGCGTATACTTAATATTTGAACACCGCAGAACTTGTCGGATGACGCAGCCAATTTTTTAAGTTCAACGAGTATATTCATAGAATTAATTAATTTTAGCAGGAACCGGTATCATAATACTACTTCTGTATCTTTTATTGCTACTAAAAAGTGATTTTTTGTGAACTTTATTATTATTTATCGGTATTGTATCTTCTAAAGCCATTTCATTATTATTCAGATAACTACGTAAGGAGGCTTTATAAAGAGCCATGTTACTTGCTATTTTAACTACATCTTGCTTATATTTAAACCCTAAAGAATGAGTGGCTGAGTGGTAATGTGCTATAGCTTTGTGCCAACTCCCTAGCTGATCATATTTTGAACGCAAGAATTTTGCTCCATAATGAACGTTATTATTTGGATCAAATGCCTGTTCAAGGGAATTAAACGCTCCTAAATGATGTCTTAAGTTAATCTGCATACATCCGACATCAATACTCTCTCGCCCTCTTATAAGCTCTATTCTAACAAAACTTACGGCTTCTCTTTTTGTGTTAAAATAATAGCCTTTTCCTTCAACGTTTACCGTCCAAGGCCATACTACTCTAATTTTATGGGTTGTATGTTTTTTTCCCGATTCTTTTAAAGCTATTGAATGCAACGTATTAGATGGGATATTAAATTTTTTTTCAAAGTAAGGAAAAAGCTTTGAACATTTAAAGGATTCAGCTATTTCAGGATCGGCAATAGCCGGATTTGAAAAAAAAAGAAAGGATAACAATAGGAGTAGTATAGTGTTAACATCATCCCTACACTCTTCTATGTCATTCCCGCTTCCGCGGGAATGACATAGGAAAATTTGGCACAATTCCCAAACCATACCGCCAACGCTAAAATAAACTTGAGTTACAATAAGATAAACCAATCTACCATAACTTATCTTATGAAGCAAGGGAAGTTATCAGATCAGAAACAAACAAGATTACTTATAAATCATTAGCATCAAAATTATCTTTAGTAATACCTAATGTTTCGAATATTTGTTCAAGTTTTATTACTACAGGCTCTAACTCAGCTGACTTTTTATTAAAGCTAAAGTTTGCTGATGTTAATGTTGCTTCATTTAAACTTGCAGTTCTAACTACACTAAATATTACGCCAACTTCTTTATAAGCAATTGATATGTATTATTAACATCTTCATTATTTCTATAATAATCACTACAATCATTTAGTATTACGTGAAATATTTCTGCTTTTAATGAATCGCTTTTAGTGACCGGTAAATTTTGAGAAAGTAAATCTAATATGTCCTTACCTTTTATAATAGCTTCATTATTATTGTTTGCTTCTTTTAAAACCTGCTATAAGGACAAAAAGCCTTGCCTTAACGCTATATTATCAATATTACTAATCAATTACTAGTTTCAATAAACTGTTTAATTTCGATAAGTATACTCTCTGTCGTCTCTAGTGGTTTTACTGTATCTTTTTTAATTTTTCAGCTAATTACTCTTTCACAAAATATATCCTTATTTAAATTAAAATCTTAAAAAACCATGGAATATGGATTCTGAATTTTTGAAAACGGGGATATATAGAATTTGTAACATTTTGTCAATAAAATATAAGGTTTGTGTATAGAAGTTATACATTATTTTTAAGAAAAAGGCAAATATCATCACTTCCATTATGAAGCAAAAAAAGTTATGATATTTAAGATTTGAAGACTTAATATAAATCAAGATCAGCATCTAAAGTATCGCCTAAAGAATCGACTTCATGATTGTTTAAATTACTTTCAGTAATTTCAAAATTTTTACTTCTAGAAAAGTTTTCTTCATACCATTTTATATATACTTCTGCTGCTATTTTTAATGGATTTAATGGTGCTCCACCAAACATAGAGCCTAATACTTGTAATAGATTACTGGTTCATTATGTTATTACTTTACAATATTATTTTAGCACTTTACTTGCTTTATCTAATATAGGCAGTAAATCTTCTATAAATTTTGCTAAATTTTGAAACTCATCTGACTCTACAAATAAAGACCTACTTAGAAAATTCAGAGAAGCATAATGACTATCTAATGATTTCGTAAGATTTCCTACTATGATGAGAAGTTCTTGTTTAATAAAGTGAGGCTTATTTAAAGCTTGATCTATTATCTCTGCATCTTCGGTTTCTAAGATTCTATTTATATGTTCTTCACTGATTACTATTGTGTAATTTTTTATTAACTTATTGATTTCATTAATACTTTCTTTAACATTAAACTCTACTCTATGAGAGCTAGTAGAGCTAGCGGTATTGGAACGAGTAGAAGGTTGTTCACCTTTGTATAAATACATTATCTTATTAATATGTATCAATAAAAATGTTTTTAATTGGTAATTGACCGATTAAATAAAAATGTTTATTATTAGTCCAAATTAAATGTAATTAAGTATGTTTTATGAAAGTCGTTAGCTCATTAAAATCACTAAAAAAACGTGATAAAGATTGTCAAATCGTCAAAAGAAGAGGCAAAATTTTTGTAATAAATAAAAAGAACAAAAGATTTAAAGCGAAACAAGGTTAATTGTTTCTAGATGGAATATGGCCGGTCACTCAAAGTTTAAAAATATTCAGCATCGTAAATGTGCTCAAGATAAAAAAAGAGCAAAAGTTTTCACTAAATTAATTCGTGAAATAGTTACTGCAGTTAAAACTGGCTCTTCTAATATCCCTGAAAATAATCCGCGCCTTAGAAATGCTTTAACCGCCGCACGCAGTCAAAATCTCCCAAAAGAAAGAATAGACAAAGCTATTAATAGTGCTGACGATGCTAATACTGAAAATTATACGGAAATTAGATATGAAGGTTATGCACCGAACGGTATTGCTATAATAGTTGAAGCTTTAACCGATAATAAAAACCGTACTGCTGCTGAAGTGCGTTCCAGTTTTACCAAATACGGTGGCAGCTTAGGTGAAACGGGTAGCGTTAATTATTTATTTAAACATTGCGGAGTTATTCAGTATCCAACAAACATAGCATCGAATGAAGATATTTTTGAGGCAGCTATAGAAGCCGGAGGGGATGATATCGTATCTGATGCAATATTCCATACAATCTGCACGGATATTGAAAATTTTTCTAAAGTTCTAGAATTTTTAACCGGTAAATACGGTATACCTGAAGACTCTTATATAGGCTGGATTCCATTAAATACAATAATTATAGATGATACGGAAAAAGCTGAAAAATTACTAAAGCTTGTAGAAGCTTTAGAAGAAAGCGACGATGTACAAAGAGTTTTCAGTAATTATGAATTCTCCGATGATGTTTACGAAATAATACAAGGAGAAGAATGACTTATAGCGATGCAAATTATCAAATAATTATTTTAGCAGCCGGTAAAGGGACTAGAATGGAGTCCGATTTACCAAAAGTAATGCATAAAGTCGGCGGAGTTCCAATGCTTGAAACGGTATTAAAGAATTCGCTTAACGTCACAAATGATGTAATTATAGTTTATTCAGAAGCACTTAAAAAACATTTAATGCCCTATGAAAATATGTGTCGTTTTGTACTGCAAGAAGAACCTAAAGGCACAGCTCATGCTACTTATGCAGTAATAGATTTAATTGATAAAAATAAAACAATATTAGTTTTATATGGTGATCATCCTCTTATTACTCCAAAACTTATGCATGAATTAATAGATTATTTAGGCCTTACTAATTCTGCATTAGTTACTTTAAGCTTTGAGAGAGCAAATCCGGCTCAATATGGAAGAATAGCTACTGATAGACATGGTGAATTTTTAGAGATAATTGAACATAAAAACGCAAGCGAAGAAGAAAAAAACATCACACTTTGTAATTCAGGTATTATGGCTTTCAGTAGCGGAATTTTAAATAAGTACTTACCTTTATTTGCTACTAATACTAACGGTAATAAGGAAATTTATTTAACTGAAATAGTAAAAATATGTAAAAATTACGGTGAAAAGGTTTCATATTTATTATCTACTGATAATGATTTAATTGTTGGTGTTAATACTCAACATGAGCTAGAAGAAGCTAATAATATTTTTTCTAAGAATAAGTCTTAGCGTTGCGGTATATGGATCGTTTTTATCGTCACTGCGAGGAAAAACTGTAAGTTTTGACTAAACAATCTCAGGATTTGTTATTATTGCCTGAGATTGCAGCACATCCTACGGCTGCATAGCTCATGACAATTCTTTGGTCATGTTGGCAACGTCTGGAGTCGCTCTCAATGCATTGCCCGCGCGTGTATACTGATGTTATTCCTGCGAATGCAGGAATCCGGCATGAAGCGAACTTTTAATTGCAAAAATTTGCTATATTTATACTTTTTTCTAGATTCCCGCTTTTAGCTAAGAATGACAAAAGAAAATTTACCGGTCCACGCAGCAATGCCCGCTCGCAATGATATTTTGGGTAAATTTCTGAGATAGTGCACATAACGCTAAAAATTTTGGAGAGATGGCCGAGCGGTTTAAGGCGCACGCCTGGAAAGCGTGTTCACGGCAACGTGTCGGGGGTTCGAATCCCCCTCTCTCCGCCAGCTCTAGAAAGCTCGCGGCTTCTTGTAGTTTATTGAACGGGCAAACCAAGATATAACCGAGGTCTTCGCCTCTCAAATTTAGGGTTATCAAACCTTTAAAAGTTTCGTACACATTTTTGATTACATTTATAAAGTCTAAAAGCTTTTACAAAGCTTTTTGTCTACTAATTACCTCATCTTGATAGTCTTTTAATCTCTATTTTTACTTGTATGATAAAAATAGTTGTATATTTATATATATTACTTTCTCTATTATAGTCGTAATTTTATAAGTGACAATTATATACCTAATAATCAATTAAGTTTTGGCTCATAAAGATTTATCACATTTAACAGCAGAACAAATCAAAGATTTAATAAAACGTTATTATAATTACGAAAAAATACCAGATGTATTAAAAGAATTTGAGATTAATGTATATCCTAGCATGTTAATTAAACTTTTTCCACCTGTAGTTTAGCACATAGGATACCATTATTATGTTCCTCCAGACAATTTAAATGAAGAAGAGTTAGCCCAAGAGCTAGAACTAGAACAAGCTCAAATAATTACTCTTACAAATTATAATTTTGATTAGTATGAAAGCATTGATAAAAAATTAAACTCTTTAGGTAAGTATATACCTTAGATGATACATTCTGATAGATAAGATCATAGAACTGGTATATTCCATTCACACGTTATTAGTGATTGGAAAACTATAATTCAAATTTCTGAAAAGTTTTTTAAATTACTGTGGGAAATATAATTTAGTCAATCTTACTACAACCTAATCTCTGCTTTTGCTAAATCTTTTAAAGTACGTGATCCAGTACATATCATGGTAATTTTAAGCTGCTCGATTATCAATTGTATCTCTTCGGACACTAAGTTTTCTGAAATATCTGCCGCTTTTAATAATTGACCAGCAAGTCCAAAAATACTAGCTCCCATACGAATTGCTTTTGCTCCGTCAATGCCGGACTTTAATCCGCCGCTCGCAATAATCGCAATGTTACCCGAAACTTCTCTCACCATTTTTAGAGAATCTAAAGTTGGGATTCCCCAGCTAATAAAACTACTAGCTATACGGTTTTGCAGTGAATTTGTAGCACGGTACGCCTCTACTTGACTCCAAGATGTTCCGCCGCTCCCTGCAATATCAAGAACCTCAACACCTACCTTTATGAGGCTTTCAGCAACTTTTTTAGACAAACCGTATCCTACTTCTTTAACGACTACAGGGACAGAGAGGTAATTAACCAATTCTTGTATCCTCGGTAAAAGATTTTCCCAATTTCTATTACCTTCCGGTTGAGTCAATTCCTGTAACACGTTTAAGTGTAAAATTAAGGCATCAGCTTTAACGACATCAACTAAATACTGACATTCTTTTGGTGTTACTCCATAATTAAGCTGCACTGCTCCGATATTGGCTAGTAATGGGATATCGGGAGCAATATGCCTTATGGCAAATGTCGTAATCGTATCCGGCTTCGTTAACAAAACCCGCATAGAGCCAAGCCCCATAGCAATTCCGGCTTTTTGGGCGACTTGTGCAAGCCTATAGTTAATATCGCGCGCTCTCGCCGTTCCTCCGGTCATACTAGAAATTAGAATAGGTGCTTGTAGGTATTTTCCGAGGAAAGTAGTACTAGTATCTATGATATCATAGTTAATTTCCGGTAATGCGTTGTGAATAAATTGAATAGATTCAAAACCGCTTTTAAGTGTAGATTCAACGTTTTTTGTAAGATTAATTTCAATATGGTCTTGCTTTCTTGCTATATCTAAATTCTGATCTTTCGGCATTTTCTCACTAATTCTTTTTTACAGTTAATCTATATCAATATCCATAGCTTTACAAAATATATTTAGTATTACCTTAAACAAGGTAATTTTATTGTCATTCCTGCAAATGCAGCCTTGTTGCAACCGCTTCTATAATTTTTGCAAACGGCGTAGCAGGTTTTTATAATGGCTCAACGATGTCGGAATATAGAAATCGTGGTCTTGCAAGTGATTTACATAGAGCTAGGTTTAAAATATTAAAAGAAATAGGGATAGATAATGCAATAATTCAAACTTCACCGATGGCAACATCACTTGCTAAAAAAATTAGGCTTCGAGAAATACACAGATTATAAGATATATTGCCAAAGTTAGTAAAAAATAATGCTTGATACACTTCTCAAATAACCAAAATTTTATATTGCTGAAACAGCTGATGAAAAAGCTTTATGCAATGCTGTGAGAAATAATGATGTAGACCAAGATCTCTCTCTTATTTCAAAATTAATTGAAGCAAATCAGTGTCAAAAATTTAATGGAGATCTTCGTAATCGTGATCCCGAGGAAACATATTATGAAGTATATTATCCGTTCCTTTCAGTAGCTGTTTTAAAACGTAATCTTACAATGCTTACAATATTGTTAGAATATGACTTTAAGCCACATGCTATATCATCAGCGCTAAATCCTGAAACTACTCCGTTAATAGAAGCATCTAGATGTGGACGAGTTGATATGGTTCTGAAACTTACCTCTATTCTTAATAAAGATGAATTAAATTATTACGATCATGATATAAAAAACTCAGCTTTATATTATGCAATACAAAATAATCTTAGGTTTGCTACATTTTCTATTAGTATCTTATTGTTGCCTAAAAACACTTTATGAACTTCGAATACATCTTCCAGACGCCCCAGTCCAGTGACAAGGTATCTATGCCTAGAGACGCTATACTGCATTTACGTAATAAATCGCCTGCTTCAGCAGGTACAGAAGGGAATAGATGATTATTGTGATATTTTTCACATTCAGTTCAAAATTTTTCCCAACCGGTTTTGATCAGTACGCATGAATTTTGGCTAATTGTAGAGTTATAACTTGCTTCAAAAGCTACAATATCTTCAGACGTTACGCTGTAACGTTCATGTGCTTGTGCTGTCCCGAAACACATTTTCATAACACGGAATTTATACTCACATTCGCAATCAGAGTAGTCTAAATGTAGATTGTGATAAAAACCGCAGCCTCCATTCCAAGTTGGAATGTTGCTATCAAGCGTATGTGTTAAGTCAATGAGTTTGTATGGGAATGTCATACAATCTTTTATCTAAGCTGTTTAAAATCTCAGACTACCAGCTATACCGGTGCAGTATATTAACTATTACAATATAATTTATTTATAACTGGAAACTCTTCAATTGTAGCTATTTCATATTTAATGTAATCATTTTTTACTCTTACATTATATTTAAAATAATATATATTATAAGTACAAAAACTAATAGAGAATAATATGACTGATAAAAATTTAAATACGGCAGTATCTTATTATACTTCTATGCGTGATAAGAAATTTGAGGAAATGGCAACATTCTTTCATCCTAATATTCATTTTATAGGACCATTATCAGTTATGGATGGTAAAGAATCAGTTGTAGAAGCTGCTAAAAATTTTGCTATGTTTTTTAAAATCGCACAATCAGCGAAAATTTTTCTTCTAATGATAAAATGATGCTAGCACTTGAATTTGACTGCCCGGAGCCCATTTCTGGCCATTCTATTATTCTTCCTATAATGGTACCCAAGCATTTTATTTTCATCTTCTGCAATTAGCATTATATAATCATCTTGTAATAATAATTCTTTAAACAATTTACTTTGTGATTCTTCAGCTCCATCTTGATATCGCCAAAATTGTGGCTGTGCTTTTATAGCCATGCCGTTTAGCGTAAGATAAAGAAATCATAGAAGAAATATCGTTATTATTAGCATCACGAATTAAAATATACTCTGTACCCATATATTTCTTACCATTCAATAACCTGTATTATCTTTAAATGCTCTGCTTTGTGCTTTATACTCTCCGACTTGTTTAAAACCAGCTTTACTATAAAAATGCGTAGCTCGTGGATCATTTTCATCAGGATCAATAAAGAAAGTATAGCTTAGTGGATCAATATGTTTGTAGTAAAATTTTATAACAGCTTCTAAAATAGAGCTAACAAGCCCTTTGCCTAAGAAGTTTTTGTTACCTATACTAAAATCAAGAGTTATTGTATGACCTGATTTAGACAAATATTTTCGTTGAATCTCTGATAAATCTTGATCCTTTTGAAGAATGTCCAACACAATGAAACACAACAGTGCATTATTTATAAAACCAATCTAATAATTAATTGTCCCGTAAAAATAATGCTGTTTTCTGCCGGTCATAAAATTCAAAATATCATTCTAATGTTCTTTACTATTGTCCTAAAATTCTTTTATATGAGTCTCTTCTAACCAATTAAAAACAATTTCTTTATGAGTTAAATTAGCCTTCTCGAAATGTATATTCATATATAATCTATAACATTGATAGATGTAGAAATAATATAATTAGTATATATAAAGCGCAAGGGGCAATCTGGCTTGAAAAACTACCTAAAATTGTAGCAGCATTAACTAGAGCATGGAATCTATTTAAACTTAAACCTATAGATAATTTATCTTTCAATTATGTTCTATCAGGGTATCAAAATAATAAGCCTACTATACTGAAACTAAGCTTTACTGCTAAAGAACTCACAAATGAAGTGGCAGCTTTAAAAGTTTTTTCCGTAGTGTTGCTATTTAGGATTTTGTCTTGTACTTTGTCTACAAAAAGTCACTGCATTGTTGTCCCGATTCTTACAGTATCAGCATTCATTTCTACGGCGTTTGAGGTGCGGGCTGTAATACCAACTAATTTAATTGCTGATAACTTTTGAAGAGTAAAAAGTTCTTAGTTTATCATATGTTTATTGTTTGAAGTGTTTATAAATTGAAATAGAAATAAGACATGGTGGAGCCAGAGGGAATCGAACCCTCGACCTCTTGAATGCCATTCAAGCACTCTACCAACTGAGCTATGACCCCAATAACAAATTAATTCCCTTATACTATAATAATAAAACTAAATCTATAAAATTTTTTTATAAAATTCTTTGAGCATTGCTAACTAAGTATAGATTAATTAGCACTTAACGTCTGAGCTACGGAAAAATTAAAAATTTTGATGAAGCAATCCGGTAAGAAAATATTAAAATTAGCACTTTTTATTATTGTTCTGGATTGCCACAGCCACTTCGTGGCTTCGTAATGACGAATCTATATTGAGTAGCAATACTAATTCTTTATTTTGCTGACATTGTCATAACATCTCTAGAAGAAATTATATTATCAATTATTCCAAATTTCTTTGCTTCTTCCGGTGACATGAAATTATCACGTTCCATACTTTTTTCGATATGTTTTAACTCTTGTCCAGTATGTTTACTATACAATTCGTTAAGTAACCTTTTGATTTTTAGAGTTTCTTGAGCATGGATTTCTATATCGGTAGCTTGCCCTTTATAACCTCCTGACGGTTGATGGATCATAATACGGCTATGAGGTAAACTATAACGCATCCCCTGCGTGCCTCCACAAAGTAAAAGTGAACCCATAGAACACGCTTGACCGATGCAAAGCGTTGCCACTTTAGGTTTTATATATTGCATTGTGTCATAAATCGCAAGACCTGCGGTTACAACTCCTCCAGGGGAATTGATATACATATATACATCTTTTTTAGGATTTTCTGCTTCAAGAAACAATAACTGTGCAACAATTAAGTTGGCCATATGATCTTCAACAGTGCTACATACAAAGATTATACGCTCTTTTAGCAATCTTGAATATATATCATAAGCACGCTCACCTCGAGAGGTTTGCTCAATTACTATCGGTACATACGACATTAATATTTTCTCCTTAGACTAATTATATGATATTTTGTCATTGCAAGCGCACGTGGTCTGCGTGGGTCTTGAAACTCGTCATTGCGAGGAAAAACTGTAAGTTTTGACGAAGCAATCTAGTCAAAAATTCTGTACATCAGAATTTTTTAATTATTTTTACTGGATTGCCACGCTCCCTACTGTCGGTCGCAATGACGAGTTTCTATATACACACGGGCAACTCCTGCTCTCAGTGGTGATTGCTTACTTCTTATCTTCTAGAGCATTAGCAAGTATATCTCCAATATTGGTGGTATTATCACTAGAACCATATTCTTTGAGAGCTTTTTGACGTTCTGCTATTTTATGAGCTTTTACCGATAATAAAATTCTACCGGTTGATTTATCGATCGAAACAACTTTTGCTTCTATTGCTTCATCTATTTTAAACATTTCAGGCTTCTGTTCGTCTTTTTCATCCGATAGTTCAGTTCTTTTAATAAAACCTGCTACTTTATTGTTTAATAGTACTTCGAGTCCATCATCTTTAACTTCTGTTATAAGGGCTTTAACTATTGTGCCTTTTTTATATTCGTCACTGATTTCGTGATATGGATTAGGTAATAATTGTTTTATACCTAAGCTAACTTGTTCTTTTTCAATATTAATGGATAGAACTTTACATTCTATTTCGTCACCTTTCTTGTATGATTTTAATAAATCTATTCCCTTATCTTCCCAGCTAATATCACCTTCATGAATCATACCGTCCATATTATTACCGAGTGCAACAAAAATACCGAAATCCGTAATATTTCTAATCGGTGCTTTAATTATAGTACCAACAGGATTATTTTCAGCGAACTTTATTAAAGGATTTTCTTGGCATTGTTTAATACTTAAAGACACACGATGCTTTTCAGTATCAACCTCTAAAACTACGAATTCTACTTCTTGCCCTATAGTTAGCGTTTTTCTAGGATGTTGATTAGATTTTAACCAACTAATTTCGCTTGCATGAACAAGCCCCTCAAGTCCGTCTTTTAATTCTATAAATACACCATAATCAGCAAAATTTGTAACTTTACCGATCATTTTTTTACCGACTGGGAATTCTTCTTTAAGTGCTTCCCATGGGTTAGAATCAAGTTGTTTTATACCAAGTGATATTCTTTTGGTTTTTTCATCAAACTTAATCACCATTACTTTAACCTTTTGGTTAAATTCTAATACTTCTGAAGGATGGTTAACTCTGCCCCAAGAAATATCGGTTAAATGTAATAAACCGTCAACACTTCCAAGATCGATAAACGCACCGTAATCAGTAATATTTTTTACGGTTCCTTCTAATACCATACCTTCTTTAATTTTAGCTAGCATCTCATCTCTAGCTTCGGAACGTGATTCTTCTAAGATAGCTCTCCGTGAAACTACTATATTACCAAGCTTTTTATCCATGCTTAAAATTTTAAACGGTTGCTTAATATTCATTATAGAAGTAGGATCTTTAATAGGTCTAACGTCAACTTGGCTTCCCGGTAAGAATGCTACTACACCGGATAAATCCACGGTAAAGCCTCCTTTCACACGACCGAAAATCGTACCGTCGACAAATTCACCCTTAGAACACATGATTTCTAGTTGTCCCCATAATTCTTCTTTAACTGCTTTTTCACGGCTCAATATCGTTCTGCCGTTACGTCCTTCAATTTTCTCGATGAAAACTTCAACTACGTCCCTCACTTCAGGTAAAGCTAGAAATTCACACTTAGGTATTCTACCTTCATTTTTTAACCCGACGTCAACAATAATCATATCGTTTTTTATTTCGATTACTTGACCTTTAACTACCGTTTTTTCTTTTATATGACTTGTATCAACGGTTTCAAGCATTTTGGAAAAATCTTCTTCAAATTTGTGATTAATTGCCGCAAGTTGTGGAACAAATCGTTGTTTTAGTTTTATTGACATATTATTCTCGTAATATTAGCTGAAGTGCTTAAGCTAATAAGATTTTTTAAATGGTTAATAAAATTGGATGCTGCTGCATGGCTCGGTTTTCAATCATTGCAATAAGAATTACGTAGTAATTCGACGAAGTAATCCAGTAAAGAATGCTAAAAATTAGCATTCTTTACTGGATTACCGCGTTCCTTTTAGTCACTCACAATGACGTTTCGTGTATCCATGCAACAACACCATAAAATCAAAGAAAATAACTTAGCACTTATTTCAAGCTATTTTATTCTTTATGTAATTTGTTACTTCTTCTACGACTTCCATAGCAGAAAGCTCTGAAGTATCAATAATTAAAGCATCTGAAGCCGGTAATAACGGTGCGGCTTTTCGCTCTTTATCTCTTTTATCTCGCAAAATTATTTGCCGTAAAATCTCATCGAGTATACATTTTTTTCCTTTTGCTTGCAACTGCTTATATCGTCTTTCAGCCCTAATTTGAGGATTTGCGGTGATAAAAATCTTTAAATCTGCTTCAGGTACAACAACAGTACCTATATCCCTACCCTCCATAATGATTCTTGGCGTTGTTTTTACTAGATTAATCAGATATTTATTTAGATTATTTCTAACTTCACTTATTACGGCGATTTGCGATGCCATATCGCCTATACTCTCATGCTCCAAGTCAAGATGACTATCGAGTTTTAATGCTTTAGATAACGCAATGACTGCATCCATATCAGTGACATCTATTTTTTGATTAATACAGTCAAAAGCAAGCTGCCTATACACAATACTTGACTGAAAATATTGAAGAGAAAATTTTTTTGCAAGTATTAAACCGATAGTCCCTTTACCTGAAGCAGCGGGACCGTCAAGAGCAATAGCAAAATTTTTAGCAAAATCAAAGGCTTTAGTTTTTAAATCCACCATAAATTATAGACTGAATAATAAAATATTATAAATAATGGAAATAAAGCTTGAAATCTAGTACATTATGAAATAGATATAGAGTTTAAAATTATTAGAGCCTATCAGTAATTAAAATTTATTTACTGATAGGCTCTAAGGGTGATTAGCTCAGTTGGTTAGAGCATTACGTTGACATCGTAAAGGTTAGAGGTTCGAGCCCTCTATCACCCACCACCTTAACTCCATGGTTTGCATAATCTACTAATTTTAGCTTCATACCACGTATGCTCACTATATGCTGCTTACATTTCACTTCTGATTGTGTAATCCATGATGATTGTGATAAAAATCCCACTATTTTCTACAATTTTATTGGTAATTTTATTCCACATGAATGGAGTAATCGCTCATCTCATAATGGTAAAACATTAAGTAAAACTGCAAGGCAACTACTATCTCTAATCTTCTTTCGCTTGCAAATCTACTATAACGATAGTATCAACGAACTTCAGGAAACCTATCATTTCTTTGAACAACACTTAAGGGGTTGTCAACGAAGAGTAAGACAATGTCTACTTGAACTAAAACAATCCGGGTTTATCAATCTTGCTACCTAAACCATTATTAAATATGGTATCAAGTGTCGTAGTATACAAAATTTTCCACTCTTCATCAGCAAGTATGACAGTACAAGGCAGATTTGGATTTGTTCTAGCTACTAAAGTAATGCACAATATTATACATGCAATTACACTCATTATTGTAAGAAAGTGGATTAATCTATCTACTGTTTGAAGTCTACATTCTTCAACTTTAAGACCAGATTTTAAAATTTTGTGAAAAATTTCTATTCTCCATCTTAAACACAATACCATTGTATTTTTTCTACTGCATCTTCAAAATTATTAATAGTTAAATTTGTCAACAACATCCAACTAATAGTTTCTTCATGCAAGGAAGGATATTTTACATAAATAGTACTCAATTTTAAATTATGTCACTTTCTGATTATACTTTTAACATGATTCTTTGGTGGATACAGCACAAAATTACTAAACTTTACTTCTAACACTACCGTTCTCTTAGCTTTATTATCACGAGCAGGAATATTTATTTGCATCGCTCCTAGACAAGGCGAGTAACTCATTAAATTCCACAATTTTTACCACTTTTCTCCGAATAAGTCGATTTCTTATGTACTTTTCTACTTTGACTTGCTCTTAACTATAAAGAAAGATTGATTAGCACAAGAAGCTTCAAATAAATCATAAATATCTGCGTCTCTATCACAAATAGTAATCATCTGAATATTCTTGAATCCTGAATGATTAGTAGAATTTTCCAGAGATATTATCCACCTTCTGATTTCTTTTTCCTCTATATGGAGAGCAGTATTATGGCTTCTTCTTTTTAACGCTTTTTGATCTTTATCTAAAAGAGGTCTAGAACTAATTGTTGATCCAATAATCCTAGAGCTAATCCTTCTGTTATAACTGCAAATGTTGTATGCATAACTAATCCACGGGTTTTAAAATTAGTTTTGTTAGATCTTATTCTTGCTGCTATAACCCCCTAGTCCTTTAGTCTTCATATGGTTCTTATATGTAATATAACTCGTATATTGAATAGCTAAAATAATTGGAGATTCTTTTGCTCTTTCAACTGTTTTAGTTATATGGCTATCTAATATATTTCTTTTAGAAATAGCATCGTTTTGAAAAAATCTATAAGCTGCTTTACTTTGATTCCAATCTTCAAATGCCTGATTTATTGAGCATTCAGGTGAATTAGCAACACTATCATCTATTTTTAAAAGTCTTGTACTTAATCTTTTATCACCAAAATTAATAATTCCAAATTCATGCTACGCCCAACTAAGATTTGAGATATTTAATTGTCCTTGTGTCATCTGTGCTCATTGTTTAATTTATACCAGTTCTACATAATTACTGAAATATCCATTTATCATTTTTTGATTTATGTGTAATAGTAAGCTACTGAACACAGCATTTATATTAATCATTATACTTGCAATACAGACTCTGAGATTTAATAAGTTTCATATATATTGTATAAATATATAAAGCAAATATGTTATTACCAGCCACATTAACTGAAGAAGTAATACAGTTAATTACTATATAAATACTTGTAATTAAACTACACATTTCAGAAGTAAATCCTAAGGTTTTTCTAATACTGGTAACATCACTAATATTGTTCCACCTAGCACTCCAGCACCTGAAAATTTTGTTAAAGTAAAATATATTGCAAATAATAAAAATTGTTGGTTTGAAATAGGGAAACCATAGAAATTTATTAACAATATAGCAATAATTGGTATGCAGATTGTATCACATACAATCTGTATATTCATAGTTGTTGGACATATAAAATTTGTGTAATTTTTATTACCAACATTTTTATTAACTGTGGTTAAGGTAAATGGTAAAGCATATGCACTTGACATATTAGAAAGAGCTACAACCATAGGTAAATAAGACTCTTGAAAATTTCTATTACTTTTTTAAAATTGAAATGTGATACTAGAAAAACATGAAATATTAGATAGATAATCGTAAATCAGATCATTGTTTAATCATTAGTTCTAAATTTTGTTCTAAAAGAGTATTAAAAAGCTTCTCATCCACAAGCTTTACTACATAACCAAATATAAAAAATGGCATCAGCGGTACAAAGAATTTATTCAAAAATATCATACAACATTTGTTAATAGTACTTACAGTGGATTTGACGATATGAAAACCAAAAATATTTAAGATAAAACCTATAATGAACCCACTAACAAGAGCGAGATCATTAGAAATTATTGGTCGTAAATTTAATACCCAAAGCGGCGTAAGATTATCTAATAATTGATTCACCTGATAAGTTGTTTGTGCTGGAACAATTATAGTACCAATGATACAACATAATATGACGTTTAGAAAATTTGACAGGCAAATACAACCAAACAATATCATTACAAATAATTTTGCCCCTTTGGGAATATTGCCAAGAGCAGAAGCTATTGAACTAGTAATTAGAAAAGGCAGCATAAATACTAGCAAGGTTCTTAAAAAAGTGCTAATTGTAAAAAAATTGTTTAGTTTGATAATTAAAGTATTGGGTAAAAAATATGTATACAATAATAACAAGAAAAATTTGAAATATAGTATTTTTAATAATTTTAAAACAGTTATTAATTATGAAAATAAACCCCTCTTTTTATAAGTTATTTATATAATATGCAATACAGATCTTATCTAATGCTGTCAATCAATTATAAGATAAAATAAAAAGTCAAGTTCTAACAATAGTTATAACATAGAGATATTTTACTACAGCATTTTTTAGTATTTTGGAACATTGACTAATTGTTGTACCAGTGTTAATACATCATCTATTAACAATATTTTTTGCCAGAGATCTGGTATTTTTTATTTAATATCAAACTACCAGATAGCTTTTCTCTCTCACTTTTTGGATAAATAAGCTTGAGACTTTGTCCATTTTGACTTAATCAATATATCAGGTACCACTTGCACCTTAAGTAATTTCCTGATTTCTATAGCTAGAAGGAACGGTGGATTATACATCTTAAATAATCTCTTAAATCTATTCATTAATGCCAATTAAGAGCTAAAAAGTATAGGATGTAGAATTACAGTATGGGATAGTTTGGAAGGAACCAGTCCATAATATATATGGTACTATATTGACTAAAATAAGAGTACAAATTATGGACTGGTAGAGAGATTTAATATCACTTTATGTGGAAATCAGCAAAACATATCATCAAAAGTGCATAGGATATTGCTATAGAATGTCAAATTATACAAATTTAGAATTTTCAGATGAAGAAATTATAATAATTTATATATGTACTGGTCTAAACTTTTTTCGGGTTGGAACGAAAACTTTTTCGTGTAGTGCTAAATTTTTTTTCGTTTTTACCTAAAGATTTATGATTATAAGGCTGTAAATTTTTTGCTAATTTCACACAGAGAGTATTAGGATACATAAAACAAAACACTATCCTCAAATTCCTACCCCATAAAAAAGTTGTAAGATGGATAGCTCAGTTTGGAGGAGTTTTAGCTCGTAACAATGATGTAGAACCAGGCCTATGACATTGTGAAATGGATAAAAAAGATGAGTTGATCTTGAAGAAGGATGGCATCTTGCACTTGCATAACTTATGAGTAATAAGTAAGGTTCTTTGGGAGGAAAGCACCAATATAGTGCCTACATACCAGCTCTGCTTTGTTTTATAACAAAGAGTACCCTCTTTACTTGCTGATCTTTAACATATTTTGCTTAATGGCAATTGTTTATTTTGATTGATGATATTAATTTCACTGATTTGGTTTGGTATGAGTATGTTCTCTTTTGATGATTTTTTTGAAATTCATGTATTCTGATTCTATAAAGCAATTTAAAGATTTTTAGCAATAATATATGATAACAGCTAAAATGTATGGCAAGAATATAGATCAGTTCCCTGGTTGTATGTCAATCAGTGATATTATGGATCAATAATACGGTAAAACTGGCATGTGGACCACTAATTTTTCTACAATTATTCTATCTATTGTGGTAGTAGCTATGCAAGCTACAGCTATGGGTTATTATTATGCATTATTGGCATAATGATATTTACTCCATGGGCTCATATTCAGGATATTCTATTTCAAGCTCTAAAGAACTTGATCATGTTACTTATCACAATGACACATGTTATAAAACAATGTTTCATTCAAGATGATATAATTTTTTGTTGGTGAACATACAACCATTTTAGAGTGTATAAGTACAATGGAAGCTGCTGTTGAATCAGGTGAACGTATAGCACAAGCTATTATAAAAAATGATTTCTATCTCCATGAATTAATGAGTTAACTTCTAAAATTTATTCAGCATTCATGATGGTGATAATAATCAAGAGTTAAAGCCACTGATATGGATAATATAATGAAACAAAGATTAAAATTAGAACAAAAAAAGGCTAAGATCGTTATAGAAGAAGCTAAAAGGAAAATTAGAGAAAGAAAAGCGCGCACTCGTTATTTAATTGCATTGCAAGGGTTAAGTTGTTAAAGCTAAACTTGAGATGGTATCAGACAGTTTGTGTCAGTTGTAACAATAGTTAAGAATAAAATGAATTAAAACAACTTAACATGAGACTAATATGAAAAATAAGAACAAAGTATCAAATCCAACTATAGAAAAAGTAGTATCAGACATACTATCACAAAGTGACCAATCTGAAATATTTGGCAACGGATGGATCTTTGAAGAATTAAAAAACAGCTGGTGAATAAGATCTTAGAGAAAGAAATGGAGTCTCATATAGGATATGAGAAGCATTCTAAAACTAAGACAGAGTCAGAATAATAGGCGAAATGGTCATTATGAAAAAAACATTTTAGATGAAGAAGATCGTAAATTAAGATTAGAAGTACCAAGAGATCGTGACGGAGAGTATGAACCTATACTTATTCCTAGGGGCGTTCGTAAATTTGAAGGATTTGATGCTAAAGCTGATATCATTATATGCACGAGGTATGACTACTAGAGAAATGCAGGACCATTTAGAAGAATTGTACTCTACCAAGAGGTATCTGCTGAGTTAATATCAAAGGTAACTGATGGTGTATTAGAGGATGTTAATGCTTGGAAAATAAGTCACTTGATAGTATCTATCCTATAATGTATTTAGATTTCATTTATGTGAAAGCAAGAGATAATCATGTAATAAATTAACAAGGCAGTTTATTTGTCTGTATGTGTGAATTTAGAAGGTAAAAAATAGCTTTTATGCATTTGGATAGGCAAAAAATGAAGGCGCTAAATTCTGGTTACAGATAGTAACAGAATTAAAGAACCGTGGAGTTGAATAAATATATGTTGTATGTGTTGATTGTTTAAAAGACTTTCATGAAGATATAAACAGTGTGTTCCCCAAAACGATAGTACATCTCTGTATAGTCCATATGATTAGGAATTCTGTACAGAGTTTTAGCAAAAAATTGGATAATAAATATCAAGTTATTTTTAATATAGGGCAGCGAAATTGGCCGGGTATAGCTCCTTTTTTTTTAGTTTCCCGGATGAAATCAGAAAAGTAATTTATACAACTAATGCTATTGAATCAATTAATCGTCAAATCAGAAAAATTATCAAGAATAAATGGGTGTTTCTAGATGATAAATCAATTCAAAAAATAATATTTTTAGCATTGACAAATGCTTCTAAGAAATGGACAATGCCAATTGAGAATTGGGCAATGGCTTTAAATCAATTTGCTATACTTTGTGATACTAATTTACAAAATTAGGCAAATGGAGAAATTCTACTTACACAAAGAATCTGACAGACTTGTGTAATCGATTAGAAATAGGTCATCATTAATAGTTTCACCTTCTTGCTCATCAATATACTGCTGTATCATTTCATCAGTAATATTACCTAAATTAACTGCCATATAACCTCTAGCCCAAAAATGATTGCCCCAATACTGCTTTCTCAAATAAGTAAATTCTTGCAATAATATTCTTGAGCTACTGCATTTTCAATACTGCACAAGTTTGCTAGGTGTTATTTGCGGTCTATACTAGATAAACATATGAACATGATCACAAGCTACTTTGCCTGAAATTATCTGTACTTCATGTTCCATACAAATACTCCTAAATAAATCTCTAGATCTCTCTTCGCTACCTTTCACGTTAATACACTCTTGCTATACTTTGGTACCCACATATTGTGTACTTTTAAATCATACTGGATATGGCTATTTTTTTCTATAACTTCTCATATCTCTTTATAAATTCGTCGCCAAGGCAACTTCATTATATCTTACATTCGACTAAAGGCGATTGATTGTTCATCCCAAATCGGCATATTAATTTTATTTTATTCATTTTGTTCTCATATTCATTTATGAACCTCTATATACAATAGATAATATGATAATTCAATTATTAATTATAATTTTTTATATTTTATTATTCAGAGAAACATAAGAACGCTCTATGTTTCTTGACAAATGCTATGCATTTATATATGCTTCTTCGTATGTTAGCAACGAGCAATAAGGCTTAGAAATAAGTACTTCGAGCTTAGCACCCGTAGCTCAATTGGATAGAGTGTATGACTACGGATCATAAGGTTGGGGGTTCGACTCCTCTCGGGTGCGCCATTCCTCATTTTTTAGTATTCCTACAAAAATATCACAAGACAGAATAGAGTTTATCTGCCAGTTGAGAGATTTCTTTTTGACTGATTGTTTAAAGCTTTCCGTTGTACCATACTATTGCACATTAATTTTATTTTTCTAATTCTGTATTTCTATTTTAGAATTACTAATAAATAACTAAATTTTTAATATCTTTCAACTTATATTTGATTTTTATGCGATTATACTGATAATCTCTTCTAATTATATTTAAGTAATTAAGTTAGATATGGTTTGAGAATTGTACGAGATTTTGAATGTTGTAGTTAATGGAAAATAAGGTCATCATAATTTTGCCTCTGTCATCCCGTGGCCTGACAACAGTATCCAGTTAAAAATACTAAAATTATTAGTATTTTTTATCGTTTTTATGGACCAAGTGATCAAACGCACTAGGTGACACAGTAGGTTTGATCTGTCTACGTAACAATGCCTTGCGAACAGAAAAGCGACGTGGCAATCTAGGAAATAATGAAAATTTTCTGATTTACAGAATTTTTAGCTGGATTGCTTCGTCAAAACTTACAGTTTTTCCTCGCAATGACGACATTCAGTATCCACACAGGAACGACATAAAATAAAAATTGTCCGATACTATGACTAAATAGTTACTAATAGTATTTAAAGTTAAAAAATGATTCTGTTATTATAATTCATAGTAATGGATATCTAATATTCGCAAAAAACCAACTGTAAAATACTAAGCCACTGCTTATATGACCGCTAGGTAAACCGAAACCTGTAATATTTAAAGCAGGATTTAAAGGTATTTCAAATGTATATTTTAATAATATATTAAAATTGTAGTGAAAAGTAATACACAAATAGCTTGTGCAAATAGTTGATTCCTAAATACAGTAAATCCGAGTATTATGATAATCTCATAAACAATATTCTTGTCCAAATAACAAAAAAATTTTGTTAAATATTGGAAAAAATATCCTTATTCATTGCTTTACTTAATTTTATTTATATATAATTGAAGTTATCATACATATAAGCTATAGATATGAAAAACATTTTCCGCAAATTTGTATTTGCCATTTTCTTATGTTTAATAAATTTACAACTAATTGCTGCAAGCTTTAACGAAAAAATACCTTTATATTTTAAATTAAGTAATGAAGATCTGTTAGCATGGCAAAACTCATTAAATATTGACCTTTGCGATTCTAGAATTAAAGAATGGTGTACAAAGCCACAAAGAGAGCTAGGGCTTAACGGCAAAAGGATGAATGACTACATATCTATTTCGCCTGATATTAAGGGAGAATGGCGATTTGGCTGGTGGTATAACATCAATTTTACTCCAGAAAGTAATTTTGCAGCTCATCAAACGTATAAGATTACTATCGAAGATTATATATTTCCTCATTTTATCAGTCTAAAAAGTAATAATATAAGTTTTACAACTTTACCGCTACTACCTATTATTAAAGAAATGAATTATCTACAGGATAATATCGATATTTCCAAAAAATTCATTCAAACTACAATAGCCTTTAACTACCCTATAGAACCTAAAACTTTAGAGGAAAGAATAGAATTTATAAAATCTTCAACCAAAGAAAAATTACCGTTTTCTATCAAATTCAATGCCAATAATACGGAAGCTACGATTATTACTAATATACCACCACTTACAGATAAAGAAGATACTGTTTCCGTCATTATAAAAGACGGTGTTAAACCTCTACATGGCGGAGAAATTTTCACACATAAAAATGTAGAATATCACAATAATAAGATGCCAAATAATATAAGATATTCTTATAAAGAAAATGTATTAATTCCAAGTCTATCCTCATATTTAAAAATCACTAATAGTACTGCTACAATTGTTAAAGATGATAAGCTAAAACCGGAACAGATAATTATAATTACTACAAATACACCAGTTTCAGGCGAAGAAATAAAAAAACATCTAGAATTATTTTTATTACCGCAGGATAAGCCGGCTTTCTTAGGAGTTGCAGGCAAAAAAAACTATAAATGGCAAAGTCCGAAAGAAATAACTTATGATATTCTAAAATCTAGTGAAAAAATAAATTTTGAACTTTTACCTTCCGTTCCAAGCATTACTACTATGCATAGTTTTAAAGTAGATACGCTTGCCTCAAGAACTTTGCTTGTTAAAATAAATAAAGGGGTTAAAACATCGGATAATTTAACGCTTGGCTTAGATTACTCTCAAATAGTACAAATACCGGATAGCCCTAAAGAAGTGAAACTAATGTCAGATGGCTCTATTCTTTCATTAGCCGGTGATAAGAAGCTGCCCGTATATTCACTTGGCATAGATAAATTATATATAGAAATCGATAAGATTAATCAGCAAGAAGTTAATCATTTAATCAGCCAAACAAATAGATATAACATTTTCCAAAACCCAACGTTCATAAATGAATATTCTTTTAATGAGTATAATATTTCCAAGGTATTTCAAGATGCAGTAATAGTTAATTCTCCAAATTTAAATTTACCTAATTATACTGATTTAGATTTCAGTAATTATTTTAATTTAGAGGCAGCAGGCAGCTATTCTAAAGGATTATTTCTAACAAAAGTTTATGCTAAAGACAACAATAATAACATTATAGCTCAAGATAAAAGATTAATTTTAGTTACCGATCTTGGTTTTATAGTAAAAACCGATAAAAGCGGAACACATCATATCTTTGTTTCTTATATCAGTAACGGTAAACCGGCCGGTGGCGTTAAAGCAGATATTATAGGACTTAACGGTGAGGTGTTAGCAAGCAGCAAAACCAATAGTAAAGGATATGCTGTTTTATCCAACATACGTGATTTTAATAAAGAAAAAACCCCTATAGCTTACGTGTTAACTAATAACAACGATTTCTCGTTTATGCCATATAGCAGAGTTGATAGGCAAGTTAATTATTCTCGGTTTGATGTAGCAGGAGCCGTTAGTTCCGATCAAGGGTTAAAAGCTTATTTATTTTCCGATCATGGCATCTATAGACCAAGCGAGCAAGGCCATATAGGTATTATGCTCAAACAAAACGATTGGCAAGGAAAATTTGATGGCTTACCTCTAGAAATACAAGTCACTAACACTCGCGGAAAAGTAATAGATAAAAATAAAATAACTCTAAATGCAGAAGGGTTCGGTGAATATTTATTCTCAACGCTTGATGATGCCTTAACCGGCTTATATAATATAAGCTTATATTTAGTAGGAGATAAAGGCACAAATAACTATCTTAATAGCGTATCTGTCATGGTTGGTGATTTTCAACCTGACCGCATGAAAATCAACATAAACTTCAATAACTCACAAGATGAGCTATGGACAAATCCAAAAGATCTTAAAGCAAATGTTAATCTTATAAATCTTTACGGCACTTCTGCAGCAAATAGAAAAGTCAGCGGATTTATTGAGATTAGACCTACCGAGTTTTTTATACCTCGCTTTAAAGAATATAAATTTTATAGTAGCAAAGGAAATAACGAGTTTTTTAATGAGAGTTTAGGAGATGTTAATACCGATGCTACAGGTATCGCAAATTTTGACCTTAACCTTGAAAAATATTATAACGCTACTTTTAATCTAATATTTTCAGCGTCAGGATTTGAGCCTGACTCCGGAAGAAGCGTAAACGCAAGCAAATCGCTTATAGTTTCACCTTTGCCTTATATTATAGGCTTTAGAAGCGATAGCGATCTAAAATATATTAAGAAAAAAACTACTTCAACAATAGAATTCATAGCAATATCAAATAAAGCAGAAAAAGTAGCTGCACCTAATTTAACGCTTAACTTAAAAAAGATTAATTATGTAAATAACTTAGTAGCAGATAGTAACGGTAATTATTCTTACAATTCAGTACCTATTGAGACTCATATATCTTCTACCAAGGTTAATATCACAGCAAATGAAAGTTATATTTATAACGTGCCTACTAAAGAAGCAGGCGATTACGTCATTTACTTAACTGATAAAGAGGATACAATCTTTGCTCAAGCTGAATTTTCGGTAATAGGTGAAGGAAATGTTACAGCTAATTTAACAGACAAAGCAAATTTAAAAGTTAAACTTGATAAAGATGATTATAAAGCAGGCGATAACATTCTTTTAAATATTATAACTCCTTATACAGGTTATGGATTAATTACTATCGAAACAGATAAAGTACATAATTTTGCATGGTTTAAAGCTGACGAAAATAATAGTATTCAAGAAATACAAATCCCTGACGGTTTTGAGGGTAAAGGATATGTAAATGTACAATTTATAAGAGACATAGAAGCTAAGGAAATCTTGATGTCACCGTTTAGCTATGCAGTAGTACCGTTTACTGCTGGCATTTATAAACATAAACAAAATATTGAATTAACGCTTCCTACAAAAATTAAATCAGGCGAAAAATTAACAATTAATTATCGCACTGCCAACCCAAGTAAAATCATAATATTTGCTGTTGATGAAGGGATATTATCATTTGCCGGTTATCAGACTCCCGATCCGCTTAATTACTTCATTAACGATAAAGCATTGGAAGTCCAAACGTTACAAATCATGGATTTAATATTGCCTGAGCGTCCTTTATTAATGCAAGCTTATATGGCAGCTCCTCCCGGTGACGGTTTTATAAATGTCGCTCGAAACATTAATCCGTTTAAAAGAAAAAACCAACCTCCCGTAGCATTTTGGTCAGGCATTTTAGAATCGGATCTTGATGAGAGAGAAGTCACATTTGATATACCAAGCTATTTTAACGGCACTTTAAGAGTCATAGGGGTAGCCTCAAGCCTTGACGCTATAGGAACTTACCAAGCTGATTTATTAGTCCAATCTGATCTTATTATCAATCCAAATTTACCTTTATTTGTAGCTCCGAATGATGAATTTACAGTACCGGTAACAATATTTAATAACCTAAAAGATTCAGGAAATGCTCAAGTTTTTCTAAATATTGAAACAAGCGAAGGACTTAAACTATTAGATTATCCTAAAGAGATACAGATAGACGAAAATAAGGAAGCTACTATTAATGTTAAATTAAAAGCGACTGATAAACTCGGTTCAGCAGATTTCAAGGTCACGGCTTCTATAAATCACCTAAAACCTGGTATAATATCTAGGGCAGTAGTGCATAGCTCAGAATTAACTACTACTACAAGCGTTCGTCCTGCTAGCCCGAGCGTTACAACGGTTGATACAGGGTTTATTACGGGCAATAAAGCTAATTTACAAATCTTCAGGGATTTATATCCTGAATTTGCTAAACTGCAAATTTCTGCTTCTAAATCACCGCTCGCTATTATTTCTGGCTTTAAAGATTTTCTAGATAATTATCCTTATGGCTGTACCGAACAATTAGTAAGCCAAAATTTTGCCAATGTTTTATTATATAATGAACAAGAACTAGTTCAGATTCTTAAAACTGATCGTAAAAAAATGGATGAATCATTATCGAAAATATTCGAAATTTTATCGGAGCGTCAAAATTATGACGGTGGATTTAGATATTGGAACAATTTTAATGACGATTCCGATCCATTTATTTCTGTTTATACTATGCACTTCTTAAGCGAGGGAGCAACTAGATATTTAGCCGTTCCAAGCGATATTTTTAACCAAGGTATTTACTACTTAGAAAATATGGCAAATAGATCAATAAACTCCTTAGACGAAGCACGAGAAAAAGCATATGCGGTTTATGTCCTGACGAAAAATAGCGTTATTACTACAAGCTATATTGCAAATATTTTAAAATATTTAGACAAGTACCATAAAAATACATGGCATGATGATTTGACTAGCGTTTATTTAGCAGCTAGCTATAAAATGCTGCAAATGAATGAAGAAGCGGATAAATTACTAGATAGATTTACTCTAAATAAACCGATACCAAAAACAGACTATCAATATTACAATCCTCTAATAAAATATAGTCAGTATTTATACTTAATTTCTGTACATTTTCCGGAAATGTTACAAAACTTCGACACAAAAATTGTACAGGATATCGCTCTTTTGGCTAAAGATAACTATAATAGCCTATCGGCAAGCTATGCAATTATGGCAAGTCTTGCCTATGCTGATAAAATCAGCAATGTAAATGATGTGAGTATTAAAGTAACCTCTACAGATAAAGAAGTTACTTTAAAAGGCGATAAAGTGATGATTGCTGAGCTGTCGGTAGAAAATAAGGAGATATACTTAACATCCTCAAGTAACAGCTTCTTCTATCAGCTTTTAACTTCAGGCTATGATAAGCGATTAATAGAAAATAAAGAGATAGTTAAAGGAATAGAGATAACAAAAAAATATCTCAATGACAATAATAAAGAAATCAGTAAAGTAAAATTAGGTGATAATATTACAGTGGAAATCACCATGCGTTCAGGTAGTAATAAAACCTTGAGCAATATGGTAATACTTGACTTATTACCAGCAGGCTTTGAGCTTTTACCGGATAATCATAACGTAAATATACTAGAACGTAATCCTGTAACAATGATATGGCAACCGATATATATATATAATCATGATGATAGAGTGATGATGTTCGGTACTATTTCTGATCAAAAAATGACGTATCAGTATAAAATCAAAGCGGTTAATAAAGGCACATTCGCAACTCCTGCTATTTATAGCGAAGCTATGTACGACCCTCAAACTTACTATCTCGGCACCATAGGCAGTATTATTGTGGAGTAGTGTTACCACAGTTACCACAGCATGGCTTTTATGTAATTCCAGTGAGAAGCATTGTTGCGTGGACCGGTAAATGCTCTCTATGTCATTGCAAGTGACATCAATGCCCCAACACAACTTTCAACTTCTCTATAGTTTTTGGATCTTTTGCAAGTTCTAAAAATATGTCACGCTCATAGGCAAATAGCGATTCTTCATTCGTTTCATTATGTTGATCTATAATGGTTTGAAACTTGCTAAGTACCTTATTTTGTAGATCGTTATATTTTGATATATCTATTTCAGTTGCTAAATTGATTTTGGGCAAAGTAACTTTATGGGTAGCCGGTACTATTTTTTTAGATAGGTTCAGCTTTAAAGCTTCATCGAGAATGTAATGCTTGTTCATATTTACTTGCATATTCTCTACATCATAATCTGCTTTCACGTAATCGGCTGAACTTGTTTTATTCTGCTCTATAATATTTCTAACATTTCTAATTAGTTTAGTTTTATCTCCTCTAGCGCGAGCAAACATTACGGTAACACCGCCCCACCCAGGTATTAAACCGACTCCAAGTTCTACAAGTCCAGCACTCAGTTCATTATTTGCGACAATATAGCTTGAGTACAATAGCAGCTCACACCCGCCTCCAAGGGCTACTCCTTTGGCACAACTAACAATATGAGCTGCAGAATATTTTAAGTGAAGCATGGTTTGCTGTCCCAGCTTTAGTAAATTCTCTAAATCATGAAAATTTTTATCCTCAATATAGGAGAGAAGAAGCTTTAAATCCGCACCAGCAGAAAAATGATTTCCTTGCGGATAGATATAAAGATTTTTGCCGTCATTTTCAGCTTTACTTGCTGCTTCTTGCAGTAAATAAAACACATTATGATTTAAACAATTCATTTTCGTAGTAATAACAAACACTAAATTCTCACGATAATTTATTAGCTTTGCAGAATCGTTTTCTAATACTATCTGACTTTCCTTTAAAATATCTTTGTGAGAATTAAATTTTTGTTTATCGATTTTTTGATATTCTTTATTACCTAAATATTGCGGAAGTGGGATGTGCATTAAATCGGTATTTTTAATGATCGAATTCCAGCCGTCTTTAGCTGCTATGGTCAATAATTCAAATGGACCGTATTTCCAACTGTAACCAAGCTTCATAGCAGCATCGATATCATAGATATTATCGGTTACAGATGGTACTAAGCTTGCTAAATAAACATAAAATTCTGTGATAATTTCAGTAAAAAATTTACCGTAAACTGAATCGCTAGCTAGTAACTCATCAAGATTCTTAAATGAAATATCTACTTTTTGAACAGGACTATATGATAAGTCGTTTATATTGATAACTTCTTGAATCTTTTTGCCATTTGATACCGATAAACGATAAAATCCACCACAGCCTTTACGCCCAATTAACTTCCTCCCAATCATCTTATCAAGAACGGGAGTATTGACATATATTTTATGATAAGCATCCTTTGCAGGAAGGGCAGCAAGTAATGAGCTTGATATTAACTTCATGACGTCATGTCCTATTAGATCATATAAACCAAAAATTCCGGTACTCGGCAGCCCCAAACATGTAGTAAATATTTTATCCAAAGCTACAAAATTAAGCTTTTGACTTATCGCTTTGCGGACTACTAACTCCAGTAAAAAACACCCTACTCTATTAGCAATAAAACCAGGTGTATCATTACATCTGACTATAGTTTTACCAAGCGTTTTCGTTAAGAACTCTGATACTCTTTCTATGGCTTCAACCTTTACCATATGGTCTATAATTAACTCAAGCAGTTCCATATATCTTGGCGGGTTGAAGAAATGCGTAATAACAAATCTCGATTTGATATTATCCGGTAAATTCTCTTTTAGTCTTTTAAGAGGTAATGTAGAAGTATTAGAAGCAATAATTGCCTCTTCTTTAAGATAAGGAATAAGTTTGTTATATAATTGGTGCTTGATTTCTAACTTCTCAACAATAACTTCAATAATTAAATCACATTCTGTAATTAAATCTAAATCATGTTCTAAAGTACCGATGGTAATGAAATTTGCTTTATCGGGACAAGATAAAGGGGGAGGTTTTTGTTTATGCAAATTCTCTATAGCATTTTTTACTATTTTATTAGGATCATCAGAATCTTTAGCGATAATATCCAGTAATACGACTTTATGAGAGGAATTAGCAATTAACGCTGCAATCCCTGAACCCATTACCCCTGAACCGATAACACAAATTTTTTTTATTTCATTTTGCATAAGTTACTTCACTCTTGATGGTTTTATTTAATCGTCATTACGAGGAAAAATTGAAAATTTTGACGAAGCAATCCAGTTAACAATACATAGCATGTTTTTAATTACCTTTCTGGATTGGCGCACGGTCTTCAACCGCGCGCAATGATGTTCTAAGTCATAGCAACACTCATCACATGTACCGATCATGCCCCAGCTTGTCGTAAAATTTTAGCACATTCATTTATAGTAGCACCGGTGGTAACGACATCATTGACTAATAAGATTTTTTACTTACAATATTATATTTTGTGTTAAATTTGATACTACCATTTATATTACTTTTACATTGTTTTCGTGAACGAAAAGTCTGAGACTTATCCAATCTTGATTTAGTTAAAATATCGGCTTTGAACATTTTATCGGTAACTTTTGCAATTGCCATAGCTAAAATATGAGCATGATTATACATTCGTAGTAACCTCTTAAATATATTCATAGGTACAGGTATGATTAAATCAATATCTTTTATATCCTTGCTATATCTATTATATAAAAGCTTAGCAAATATCGTCTTATCCTGATATTTAAACTGATGAACTATTTTTTGCTATGCTCATTAAACTTAAATAGGCTGCGAGCTAGTTCATAATTAGGCTTACTGCTATAATAATTTCCACAAATACAATTATCTAAGATTTTTATACTAATATACTGCAATAAGGTATTGCTATAAACTCCAACTTCTTCCAACAATCGCTACAAAATTCACCGCTCCCCCTAGTATTTCCGAACAGCTTCAACATCTCTACGGCAAAATATAGTCTATTTACACTATTATAAACTTTAAACTCATCTTGAAGATTCTTGTTTCTTAGATGCACTTCTTCCTGTTAGTAATGGCGATATATTATTACTGCGAGCAGTAACCTTACCGTGCATTAAACTTTCCTGCATATGATGTACTTTTTCTGCTGCTTTAGCAATTGCAGGAGTTTTATGCTTTTGAATATTAGGAGTAATAAAAACGGTACTAGATTTCTGCTCTTCCTTTTTACCGTATATTTCTTTTAAATCACCAACTTGCGATTCAACCAAACAACCCGCTCCTGCTGTTACTGCTGATTTAACTTTTGCAAAATTAGTTTTTTCAGCAAGAGGAGCAAATTCAGGTGTCTCTACAACCTTTCCTCTAGTTACATTAAAATACTCTCTTAGCTGCCACTCACTTAATTGATCAATTTTAGGTAATTTAGTA
Organism: Rickettsia akari str. Hartford; assembly: GCF_000018205.1. Classification (NCBI taxonomy): domain Bacteria; kingdom Pseudomonadati; phylum Pseudomonadota; class Alphaproteobacteria; order Rickettsiales; family Rickettsiaceae; genus Rickettsia; species Rickettsia akari. The sequence goes on from NC_009881.1 coordinate 780,210, forward strand.
CCCAAGAAATTTTTAAGTGCAGGACTATCTTTTCCTTTATCTATTTGAATAGCAACTACTAACTCTGCTTGCTTTACATAATTAGCTTTAATATTTTCTAAAGTTTTTTTCTCTTTATCTAAATACTTATCTTCTCTTACTTCTAAAGTTTCCTTTACGACATCATAAGCAACGACTGATAAAGAAAGCAGCAAGCCCAAGTCCAACCGGCGTCGGGTTAATGACTAACGACACCATGACACTACCAATTTTTGCAGTACGTTTTACTGCCTTACTACCCAATGTTTTATATGTTGTCTCGAATACATTTGCTGCCCTTTCAGCACTCGGTAAAGTTTTTATTTTATCAAGCACCTTATCGGCAATACCAAGATTTGGGGTGCCTTTTTCTTTAATTTTTGCACCTTGCTGAAGTTTATCAACCGGATCATAAGCTTTTGTTACTTTTTCTCCAATGTTAATTACTCCTTCTACTATATGAGCATGACTAGCGATAACTTGACTACCATCCTTTAGCACTTCAATTGCTACTCCACTTGCAGTGATTCCGGCACGAGCGACTCTAGCACCGTAAAGTAGCGTATTCTCTTTCAGCGTTCTTTTTCATGCTGGCTTATTTTGCGATTACCGTTCCTCTGGAGGCTCAGAAGCTTTTGTTTGTGCTGCTTCTAATAAAGGCTCTACTCTTTCAGAGGTATTTATTGAAGATTTCAACTTATTATCTTCTGCTGTATTTTTTACTCCATCTTCAGAAACATTAATAGATGATTTAATGCTTAAATTTTCTTTACTCATGAATGCTCTCTAACTTTTTTAGGTATTATTACATAGCTCAGCTTTTTTGTCATTGCGAGGAAATTATGCAATCATTGACTAAGCAATCTCAGGATACTGGACGAGATTGCCACGCAGCCTACGGCTCGCAAGGCGTTGCCCCGAGTGGATCAATTTCACCTCTGTCATCCCGTGGCTTGACCGGTCTTGTTGCGTTGCTCGTTTTATGTCATTACCGCGCAGGCGTGGATCCAGAAAAATAACTTACATATTTATATAGAAGTTATATAATTTGGTGAAATAAACCAAAAAACAAGTTTTTTGTATGTTTTACTGGATCCACGCCTGCGCGGTAATGACATAGGAACACTCACCTCTTCCCCATCGCATAGCCAGTAATCAAGGTTTTTATAGGCTTAAAATTATTTATCGCCTTAAATCCTATTTGTCTTAAATATCTTACATTTTTGGCATAATTTGAAAAAATATTATTTAACTCATCAGTCAGCTTATACATAATAAAATTATCCTCTTGCCTTAGCTTTTGGTATTCTTGTAATGTACCATTATTACTAACAATCATACTCAAAGTCTCTATATCCTTTATGCCCTGATTAAGCCCCTGTCCTGCTAAAGGATGTATTGTGTGAGCAGTGTCGGCAATAAGCACTATCTTATTATGAAAATATCTATTTGCTATACGAGCTTTTAGCGGAAAACTACTAATCTCACTATCAATAGTAATTTTACCTAAAGAATTACCGGCATTTCTTTGAGTTAAAAATCTAACTTCTTCCACAGGCAAATTAACAATTAAAGCAGCCTGATCAGAAGAAGTTGACCATATTACGGATGAAGCATATTGATTTTTTAAAGGCAGCAAAGCAAAAGGACCAAGCGGCAGGAAATGTTCCATAGCACAATTTTCATGTGGATTTTCATGCTTAATATTAAATGTAAGAGCAGTTTGATAAGATTTTTCAATTTCATTAGCAAAATAATGAGACTTCACTTTTGAATTTGCGCCATCACATATAATTAATAAACTACACTTAATGTGTTTATCATCAAATTTTATAATCGAGTAGTCATTATGGCTTATAACATCTTGATATTGATTATGATCAATTAATGTTATCCACGGATTATTAGTCATTCTTGACAATAGTATTTTTTTAAAATCACTATTCTTAATCACATATCCAAGTACAGAGTCATCGTCATTGCGTAAATCTAATATCTCTGCAGCCTTATTATCTACCACATATATTTCTTGCATTTTTGCCACAAACTTTTCAAGCTCTGCCCATATATCAATAGAGAATAAGAAATTTTTGGAATGCGGCGTTAAAGCAGTAATTCTTATATCGTTGAAAAACTCTGGGCTTTTTACCGATTGACTCTCGAATATAGTAGTTTTAATACCCTTTTCTGCAAAAGAAAGTGCGGTTAGCATGCCACTCAAACCGCATCCTAAGATTATAGTATCAATCTGTTTTGTTTTCATTTGACTCATGTATAAAATATTTTAAATATCCGTTTGTTGCTATAAAGCTTAAAAGAAAGTAAATAATGGCTATATCCAAATATGAACTATTGCCTGAGTATAAACCTAAACAGCAAATAAATAAACTAACTAAAGTCGTGCAGCTATTTAAAATCAATAAATTTGTAAAAGTATCTGTTTTTTTGATAAATAGGTAGGTTATTAAGCAAATAAATAATGCAATAATAATTAAACAGATGTTAAGCATAATTTTTAAAATTTGGTTTTACTGCTTGTTATGGGCTTTGTTGTATAAGTCCGATGTTATACCGTGGTTTGACCACGGTATCCATAAAAATAACTTATGCATAATACTAATAATTTTATTAGTAGCAACTGGACCCCGTGGTCAAGCCACGGGGTGACACAGCAAAGCACTAGGTTCACGCCTACGTGTAAATGACAATATCACACAGTACCTCATTATGTATAATGATTTATAACACTACAAACAACAAATAAATTAATTACAATTCCTTAAATAATTTTAATATTATGTAATCTTAGCCAACATTTACATTATAAATAGCTATTGTGACAAAAATGTTATAAAAAAATGTTGCTTTCTTTTACATTCAGCATTAACGTATATATTTAGGCTTTGATTAATATTTGTAAGGTAAATTGTAATGTCACAACTAGATGTTTTAATAGTAGATGATGAAGAAAGTATACGAAATCTCATTGCTGCAAATTTGAAAGATGAAGGTTTTAATCCTAAGGTTGCCGCTAATAGTACTCAAGCTCTTAAAATACTTTCCGCGAAACCGGTCTCTGCAGTGATACTTGATATTTGGCTTCAAGGAAGCGAAATTGACGGTCTTGGGATTTTAGAGATAATTAAAAAACGCTATCCTTTAATGCCCGTAATAATTATTAGCGGTCACGGTACTATAGAAACAGCAGTAAATGCTATAAAAATGGGTGCTTACGATTATATAGAAAAACCTTTTAATAATGATAAATTAGTTATTTTACTTAAAAGAGCTTGCGAAGTAACAAAGTTAAAACGTGAAAATATAGATTTAAAATCAAAAGTTATAGATAAAACTGAATTAGTAGGCGAATGTGCGGTAACTTTAAAATATAAAATGGAAATAGAAAAGGCAGCTAGCTCTAGCAGTCGTATAATGATTCACGGTAAAGTCGGTAGCGGTAAAGAACTTGCAGCAAGGTTAATTCATAAACAATCTAAAAGAGTTAATAATCCGTTCATTATTTTCAGCCCTACCTGTATGACTACAGAAAAAATTAATCAAGAATTATTCGGCGAATTTGCAAAGCAGGAAAATAATAATAAACGCCCTACTATCTTAGCATTTGCTAATAACGGTACTTTATATATAGATGAGGTCAGTAGTATTCCTATGCCCATCCAGGTAAAATTATTAAAATTCCTTAAAGATCAGACTATTACAAAGCCTTGTGGAAAAACTATTAAAGTTGATATAAAAATTATCACAGGTACTTCTAAAAATATTCAAGATGAAGTTAATAATGGCAAATTCCTAGAAGATCTATATTATCGCCTTAATGTATCCTCTCTAAAAGTACCCTCATTATATGAGAGAAAAGAAGATATACCGCTACTAGTTAAATATTTTGTTAAACAGCTTTCAAAATTTTCAGGTTTAAAAGAACGTAACTTTGCTGATGAAACTATCGCTGCTCTTCAATCCTATGAATGGCCGGGTAATATCAGACAATTACGTAATGTAGTTGAATGGACTTTGATTATGAATCCATTAACTGTAGGTAATAATGAAATTATCAAACCTTATATGATACCTTCCGAAATATTAGCAAATAGTGCTAATCTCACAAAACTTGAAGATAGTTTTGATATGTTATCTATGCCACTTAGAGAGGCTAGAGAAGTTTTTGAACGTCAATATCTATCGGCACAAATGAGTCGTTTTAATAATAATATTTCAAAAACATCCTCATTTGTCGGTATGGAAAGATCAGCTTTGCATCGTAAATTAAAATTATTAAGCTTACATATACCTCCTACAAATAGAATCAATGAAGAAAAATATGAGGAAGCAAATGCTTAAAGTAATATCAATAATTACTATTTATTTGTTATTAAGCAGCTGCTCCGAATCTACTCGTGATGCGAATGGATTACTTACGGATAGTCAGAGCACAGTAATTCGGAATTATATAATATCGCAAAATTCTAAAAACCTTAAAGTGCACCTTAAAGAGAAGTTCGGTTCAAATTTAAAAGGAGTCAAATTAATAGGAGTCAAGCTAATAAATGAAGATTTATCAGGAATAGATTTAACTTCCTGTGAAATATTACGTGCTGATTTTGCAGGTAGTAATTTAGAAAAAGCTATACTTACAAATGCTATAATTCAAGAAAGTAATTTTGCAGATTCGGTAATAAAAAATATTTCCGGATATAATTCTGACTTTCAAGGTTCAATTTTTAACAATGTAACATTACAAAATACAAATTTTGTTCGATCAAATTTTAGCGATACTGCTTTTAATAAAACTACTATAATAAATGTCAACTTTGAAAATTCTCAATTTAGTCATGTATTATGGCGCAATAGCACCATCGATGGTGTTAATTTTCAAAAAACTAACCTAAAGAATAATAGCTTTAAAAATACTAATATAACAAATTCAATATTTTACGGTACGGATTTAGAAAAAAGTGTAATAAATAATACCAATTTTACTAATAATTATTTTGAATCTAGCGATCTAAGTCACACTAAATTAACGGCAGTAATAATTAAGGATTCTAACTTTACACAAAGCATTTTTAATGAAGTAAATTTTAATAACATACAAAGTCACAACTCTTTCTTTTCATACGCTTCCTTTCAAGATTCAACGTTACGGAATATTAGCCTTACTAAATGTGATTTACAAAATAGTACAATTAGTAGTTCAGTTTTAAATCATTTTAAAATCGATAATGCTATATTAAATAACATGAGTCTCAACGATAACAAATTTAATAATTTATCAATAAAAAATAGTAATGCCAATTTTGTAAGGATTAATAAAACTAAAGGCTCAAATATTACTTTAGATAATATCAGCTATACTAATAATATTTTTAGCAATAATGATTTTAAACAATTTATAGTGATTAATACTGACTTAAACAGCAGTGAAATAATAAACTCAAATATAACTAACGGACAATTTAATAATGTAAATTTTTCTAAATCTTTAATACAAAACGTAAATTTTTCAGATGTTAAAATGACTTTAGGTAATTTAAACCAAGTAGCTCTAATAAATTCTAATCTAACAAATACTACGGTTATTAACTCCGTCCTTTCTAATTCACAAATAAATAATATTAACTACCAAGCATATTCCGGTTTTATTAATACTAATGTTTCTAATAATATTATTTTAAATAGCAATAATTCGAGCAAAATTCCACCAAATAATATAGTAATAAGTTCGGTAAAAGATTTGCAAAAAATCACTAACTTAACAAATATAAATTTAACAAATCTTGACCTAAGTAGTTTAGTATTTAATGAAACAGATTTTTCAAATAGTATCTTTAAAAATGCTAATTTAACAAATACGGTAATAAAGAATTCTATTTTAAAAGAAGCTAATTTTTCTACAGCAATACTTACTAAAACAGATTTCTCAAACTCAATATTAACAAATAGCATATTTAAATCAGCTAAAATTGATCGGGCAGGCTTTAATAACTCTGACCTAACAAATGCTGATTTTACCGAAGCAACAATTAAAGATACTTCATTTGATCAAGCTAAGACAAGCGGAATGAAAGGCGTAGAATAGTTTTCAAATGCTATAAGCGATTGTAGGATTTGTGTCGCATGGCTCGGTTTCACTTCTGTCATGCCGTGGCTTGACCACACGGCATCCAGTTAAAAATGCTAAAATTATTAGCATTTTTATTGTTTTTATGGACCCCCCGTGGTCAAGCTGCGTTGGTGACGCTGTAGGTTTTACAGGTACGCCACAACGCCTGCTCTCAATGACCACTCGGTATCCATGCAACAACGCCCCGCTTATGCAGGAATGAAACAGCATTTACCTTCGATGGCTCTTCAAAGATTTTCCTTTATTAATAGGAGTATTAGACGGTGTAAATGCATTATTATTCATGCAACCAGTAGGAATTTGCTTCTGCATTCTATTAATAATTCGTTGTTGTTTAAGATTATTGATCTTTTGTCTTCCGGCTATCCTTATAGATTTAGTAATTTTGGCAGTTTCCACAAATATTTCCTGAGGAGTTTGTAACTGATCAATGTACTCACAATGCTTTTTAAGAAACTCTTCTTTTATCTTTGGCGTTACTCCTTTCAAATCAACATATGTTTTATATAACTTCTTTAATTTTATTTTAGATTCTTTTATTTGTTGTTCGGAAGATTTTTGAGAAAGTGATTTAATCGAATTAACAAGACTACTGCCTATTTCTTTTATAATATTAACTGCAGGCGCAGCTATTTTCTTTATTCCTTCATAAATTTCACCGATTGCTTTAGCAATAACATCTAATATTTTAGGCTCATATTCTTTGGATATAGTAGGTGTATCCCTAATAATATCTCTAGCTTCAGTTAGATTATTAGCTAAATTAAATAATGCTTTTTTTTCTTCTAAATCAGTATATCGAGTAGCATATGAACTAACTATATCTGCATGAGCATCTATAGTATCGGTAATTATTGATTTAGTATCATTAAAAGAAAGAGCTGTAAATGTCTTTTTTCGTGTTACAGTAGTATCTTCTCTTAATTTATCTAGCCTATCACGTATTGCTTGGTCTTTTTGAGCATTAAGAGTTTTACTTTTTTGTTCTATTTTAACTGCGGATTGTATCTTCTCAACTAGCTTATCTACCTCATCATCGGATCCATAACCAGAGTCATAACCGGATTTTTTTGCTGGGATATAAGGTCTATCTTGGAGCTTTGCAAATCTTTCTTCTAATTCTTCAAGTGTTAGAGGAGTGCCTTTAAGTTTTGCTAATCTTGCTTCTAATTCTTTTATTATTTGATCGTCCTGCTTTTTCTTAGACATATATACCTCCGTAATAATTCTCAATTATTAATAACACAAACTACTAACTAAAATAAAGTATTTTTTAATATGAAAGATAACATCCATTTAAACAATATCATTATCCAAACTATCAAAACCGCTACCTGCTATTTTAGTGCTGCTATCTTCAAAATGAAGATGCTGAGTTATCTCACCTATTACTCCTGCTTTAGCTATTAGTACCGGTAATGCACTTTAGCTATACATCCTATTTCAAAAAAATGAGCTTTGATATAATTATCTAGTTTTATAATTATCATCTAATAACAAGATTTTTAATGCCTCTTTTTTATGTTTTGGCAAACTGCTGCCATATTCTCTAAGCGCAGCATATTCTTTATATCCTATAGCACTCTCTTTGCTGAATTTCTTTTCAATAAATTCAGCCAACTTACTTAAACAATACTGTGTACTCTAAGTATCACAAATTTCTTACACTTCAGAAGTAGAGGAGTTATATGCATTCACAAAAGCGTCACATTATAACCCCTCACGTTTTTTTATAGACAGTAGCAAATTTGCTATAAGCGGTAAACTAATTGAATCAAAAGCGTGCATCTTAGGTATAAATATACTATTCTCAAGAAGAATTTGAGCCATTTCTATACGATTTAATTCAAGAACAAACAACCAAGCAATTTTTACAGCCCATGCATACTCAAATTCAGCATTAACATCTGCTCCATTTTGTAGTAAAAGCCTTGCAGCTTCAATACTATCAACTTCAACTGCTGAATGAAAAGGCGTTACACTATTTTCAGAAGCTCTTCGATCTACAGTAAAAATATTATTGTCGAGCAGATAATTTATAATATCTAAAAATCCATTGTTTGCAGCAATATTAAATATAGTTAATTTATTATAATCATCTTCTATTATAAGATATGGATTACCTCCCTTTTCAATAAAATACTTTATTACGGGCAATAAGTCCTGATCAGCAGACTCTTCTACTATTGCTTCTGCTTTTCCATCTCTATAATAAGCTCTAAATTCTGGTAATTCTTCTTCAGATAAATAATATCTTTCTAGATATAATTTTAAGAATAACTCTTTTGATGCTGCTTCAGATAAGTTATATTTTTCTTTATACACTTCTAAGGATGATTCTTTGAATTTGTCTTCAAATAAATTGCTGTTTTCTTCAGATCATTTGCAAAATAACTGTTTTAATTCCTTTTCAGATAAATTATTTTTTTTATAAACTGCTCAAAATAAATATAGCACGTCTTCACTGGATCAATAGTATTTTGCTTTATATGATTTTAAAAATAACTCCTTTAATTCTTTTTTAAATAAGCTGCATATTCCCTTATACTATTTAAAGAATAACTCAGTTTCTTCTTTCTGCGTTAATTCTTCTAACATAATTTTACCATAAGTTAATTTTAAACATAAGTACACAAAGACACACAGTAGGTATATGAAGCTCAATTTGGAAAAGAGGAATCTGTTTTGAATCTTTTAACCGCAGCGTACATACTATAGTCAAGTACAACTAAGCCAATTTTTCAAATTCAACGAGTATACTTATCCAGCACGTCAGACATGATTTTACGAGCTATTGGGGCGGCGGCTTTACTACCGCCTCCTCCATGGTCAACAAAAACAGTAACGGAATAAAGAGGATCGTGATAAGGAGCGAAGCCCAAGAACAAAGCATGATTACGCCTCTCCCAGGCAATAGAGTCACGGCTTAAATCGTCTTTAGCATTTAGTTTGCCTTGTACTTGGGAAGTACCGGTTTTACCAGCAAGCTGCCTATTTTTACCTAAAATTCTATTATAATACGCCGTACCTCCCGCAACATTCACAGTATTATATAAACTTTCTTGTATTATTTTGATATTTTCAGGCTTAATATTAACATTATAAAATTCCGAATCATTTTTTAATATTCTAGGCGTATATAGTTTACCGTTACTTGCAATAGCCGTAATAAATCTTGCAAGCTGAATCGGCGTTACTCCTAAAAATCCTTGCCCGATTGCCAAATTAAAGCTATCACCTATTGACCAAGGAATCTGTAATTTTTTCTTTTTCCATTCTTTTGACGGTACAAATCCACTACTTTCAGGAGCTAAATCAATACCGGTCTTTGAGCCGAGGCCAAATTCTCTTGCAACTTCAAGAATTTTATCCGGACCTACTATTCTTGCGAGTGCATACATATAAATATTACAAGAATGCTTTAAAGCAGACATCATATCTACCGTCCCATGCCCGCTATGATTCCAACATCTAAAGCTATTAGTACCAAGAGCAGAGCTACCGTCGCAAAAAACGGTTTTATTAGGATTAATGCCTACTTCAAGGGCTGCAAGTACGGTAATTATTTTAAAAACCGAACCTGGGGGATACGAGCTTTGTATTACCTTATTAATTAAAGGCTTATAAGGATTGCTAATTAAACTTTGCCAATAATTTTCCGATAATTTATTGAAATTATTTGATTCAAAACCCGGTGTGGAAGCACAAATTAGTATGTTTCCGCTTCTAGTATCCATAACTATTGCCGAAGAGCCTTTAGGATTTAAATATTGCTGGATATTTTGCTGAAGAGAAGCATCGATATTTAAATACATATCTTTACCAGCTTTAGTAGGGGTTCCTGCTATTTCTCTTACCTGCTTACCGTAAGCGTTTACTTCAACTTTTTTATAACCGAATTCTCCTCGTAATTTACTATCGTAATATTTTTCGATACCGTATTTACCAATATTAAAATCGCTTAAGCTATGTATATTTAACTCTTGCTTCTCTTGTTCATTTATTTGACCTAGATAACCGATTAAATGAGAAGTAGTGCTTGAAAAAGGATAAAATCTTAAATATCCTATATCAATGAATATTGAAGCTAGTTTATGCTTTTGTTCTTCAACCATTGATACTTGCTGCCAATCGAGCTGATCAAGTATTATTACAGGAGTGTGGCGACTAGATTTTTTAATTTTTTGCTTAATATAATTATATTTTTCCGGAGATAAATTTAGAATATTACTAACTATTGCTAATTCATCCAGATAATTATTATTAATGCTCCTATCTATTACTAACTGATAACATGGTTTATTAGTAGCTAAGATACTGCCGTCTACATCATAAATTCTTCCTCTGGTCGGCGGAAGTACAACAAAATTAATACGATTCTTATCTGATAAAGTCTTATATTCTTCACTTTTAATAAGCTGCAAATAAAACATTCTTATTCCAAGCAGTGATAAAAATCCGAGTTTACCTAACCCGATTATAAAGGCCCTTCGTGAAATTAACTCACCATGTAGTATTTTTTTATTTAGCATACTTTTTAAAGTAATTCATAGGAGAATCAAGTATAAGACGCATTATATTGTAAGAAAATATAGTTGTTAAAAATTGAAAGCAAATTATTAAATATCCGTCTGCTTCTAGCTTCTTGATCGTTATTAATAAATATTTAAAATTCAATATAAATAAACAATAAACACAAAAAACAACAAAATTTATCCAATAGTTTTTAGCTATAAAAAATTTTACAAAGAGTTTATATATTATATATGCCGATAAAAAAACTAACGAATTTGTACCGATAGGCATACCGCTTACTTGATCTATCAATAGACCGAGGAAAAATATGCTAAAAATATTTAAGGAATATAAAGACATGAAATAATAAATAAACATAATTTCCATTGCCGGACAAATTCTGCTTTGGCTATTTATTTTATAACTCACTAACGGAAATAATATTATAAAAAAACATAGAAAAGCAAACAGCAATTTTAATATTACTTGTAAGCTATTTTTATATATGTCCTGTTTTATCTTTAACATGAATAGTTTGTTGTTATGTATTTTGTACTGTGTTATACTATAATTAGTTATCATTCCGCGACCTGATCGCGGAATCCATATAAACAACATTTTATATGGTCATTTTAACTGGGTCTCGTGGTCAAGCAACGGTATGACGCTAGTATATGAAATATAAATTAATTTTCTATTTTGTATAGTTTTAAAAAATGAATATAAACTCTACAATAACTCACTATAATTAGGGTTAGGTCTTTTATCATCACCGCTCCGCTCTCATTCTTCTTGTTCATCGGAATTTAAGAAGAAAAACGGTTGTAACGTTATTTCTTTTTAATAGGACATTAAAATACTTAAGACGCCTGATAGTGATTAGGTAATATTTTCAACTCTCTTCCTCACTTTGTTCTATCGGCTCTAAACCATATAAAGATATCATACGCTCAAACACTCTACCGGCAGTAGGGGCAGCCGTCCAGCTTGCCGTTGCAAAGCCAAAACTTTCTTTAGTCGGTTTCGGCTCATCAAATCTAATAAAAATAATATATTGCGGGTTAGATGCGGGCAGCACACCTAAAAATGATGAAGCTCTACTATTTTTTAGATATTTCTTTTTCCCCCCTGAACCTTGTGAAAGTTTTTCTGCTGTACCGGTCTTACCGCCGATAAGATACCCTTTGACCTCTGCTCTTTTACCATTACCTTCTTTTACTACCGACCTAAATAATTTCTTCATTTGGGTAGAGGTATTTTCACTAAAAACTTTTGTACCTATTACTTTTGCATCCTTTCTTTTTAATAAAGTAATATCATATAAAGTACCGCCGTTAACGACCGGTAACATTGCTCTAACAAAATGCAAAGGACTAATTGAAATGCCGTAGCCGTACGACATAGTAACACTAGTTAACTCATTCCATCTTTTCTCGGAAGGAAATAACGGAGTACCTCGTTCAGGTAATTCTATTTGTAACTGATCTAATAGACCTAATTTCTTAAGGTATTTTTTAAAATTGCTTTTACCGATTTCAAGCATAATTTGACTTGTGCCAATATTTGAAGAATATAGAAAAATCTCAGGCACACTATGCCACCCTTGCCTTGGCGTATAATCCTTAAGCTGGAATCCTCCCACTTTCATATAACTTATATCATAAGCATCATTCATATTTATTGCACCAGTATCAAAACCGACTGCCATAGTTAATGCCTTAAACACCGAACCCATTTCGTAAATGCCAAGACTTGCTATATTAAACAACTCTTCCGGTTTTGCTAAACTCGGATGATGCGGATCGAAATCAGGCTTATTTACTAATGCTAAAATCTCGCCATTATTTGGATCTGCAATAATTCCTACTGCTCCTATGGCCTTAAATTGCTTTAAAGTTTTATCAATCTCTTCACTTAAAATACTTTGTAATCTAATATCAATAGATAATTGCAGCGGTTCTTTCCTATTCTTTGGTTCGTTTAATTCATAATCGGAATTAGTTAAATATTTATCATAAGCGAGTTCTAAGCCACTAAGCCCTACCAAATCTCTACCTACATAACCGACAACATGCGACAATAAATTAGAAAAAGTATAAATGCGTTTCTGCTCTTCTTCAAATTCAAAACCAGGTAACCCAAGGCTAGTTATTTTTTCCTGCTGACTAGGTAATAAATCCCTTTTTACCCATATAAAGCTTTTATTTGATTTTAGTTCAGAAAGTAATTTAGCTTTATTAATATCAGGTAGAATTTCTGCTAGTTTTTTTACGGAAGTTTCAGGATCGAGAACTATTTGTGGATTAGCAAATAATGAGGCAGAAGGTAGGTTAACTGCTAATAAATTACCATTTCGATCAACTATTTCTTTTCTAAATTGATGATTTTTTTTAAAGGAATTAATATTTTTATCGTAAACACTCGTAGCAACGATTATCAATCTGTAAGATAAAGTACAAAAAAGAAAAGAAAAGCCACAAATAACCATTAATAATCGGATTTTTGTATTTTTACTACAAACGTTCCAAATTATCAGACTTTTAATTGCAGGTTTCCATTTTCCTAAAATTTGTTTCATATATTATTTATAATGACGTTTATAAACAATCCTACTACGACACGAAGATCAACTGCAAAAGAGCAATGAGCCCATAAGACAATGAGCGGAGTGTATACTTAATACGTGAGCACCGCAGCACTTATAGATGACGCAGCCAATTTTCGAAGTTCATCGAGCATCCTTCACTCTACTCGAAACAGTCTTTATATACTTATTATTCGTAATTCTTTTGTAACGCCATTTACTACTCTTTGAAATACTAATATTATGATTAAATTTAATATTTTGATCGATATTTGGTCCTAACGGATCTTTTATCATTTGATAAGATTTAACTGTTTCTAATTTTAAATAAGCTGCTGCAAGTTTTTCCAATCTAGCTGGCAAAAGTAGATAAGCTTGTTCTGCTTTCAAAATATGAATATTATTATTCTCACTATTTATCTGTTTTACAACGCTACTTAATTGATAATCAAGAGTTGAGACTCTATCCTTTATGCTAAACAAACTACATATTACTATAACTGTTATCAATAATGTTAAATAGTGCAACTTTCTTATAGTCATAACTAAATTACTCTCGTATTTCCTATAATACTTTAGACAATCTTTTAAAAGCATTCGATATCATGCCTAGGTAAAAGCAGCATTGCCTGAGTTGTTCAAAAACCTACTCGATTTCATTCAGGCTTCGGCTGGAATCCAAAGCTTTAGGGTGTCATCCAGTGGCTTAACCATGGGAGCTAAAAATAATAAATTAGATACCGCGATCAAGTCGCGGTATGACAAAGTACTTGATTCCCGCCGACGCCGGAATGACATCAATCAAGCCATGCAACAATGACATAGGCTATAGTATCTTTTTTGCGGTTCTAAGCTTTGCTGATCTCGCTCTAATATTAAGCCTTATCTCTTTATCTGAGGGTGCTAGAGCTTTGTTAGTAATAATCCTAAGCCATTTATTTGGATCAATTATTATATCATCTTTAGCATATTTTGACCTTGCTACCGGCTTTTCCGAATTTTCTTTAAAGAAATTCTTGATTATCATGTCTTCTAAAGAGTGAAAAGATACCACAACTAAACGTCCGTCTTTCTTTAATATATTTTTTACATTCATTAAAAACCGCTCTAACTCCCCAAGCTCATCGTTTATATAAATCCTAATAGCTTGAAAGGTTTTAGTTGCAGGATCAATTTTGCCTTTTCTGAATCCTATACTGCTCCTGACAATCTCAGCGAGCTTGCCCGTACTATCAATTCTTGCCGTTTTTCTATATTCTACGATGCTCTTAGCTATTCTGCGTGAAAAGCTCTCATTACCATACTTATAAATTATATCGGCGATTTCTTTTTCCTCTAACGTATTTACAAATTCCTCGGCACTAAACCCTTGCCCGCTCATACGCATATCTAGTGGTCCATCATGCAAAAACGAAAATCCTCTATCTGCTACATCTAACTGCATTGATGAGACACCTAAATCCAGCACTATCCCGTCAAATTGTTTTTCCTTAAGCTTTGCAAAACTATCCGCAAAATTCGTTGCTATAAAATCGAATCTCTCAACGTAATTTTGTTTAATTTCTTCAGCTTTTTTAATCACGTTTGGATCACGATCCAAAGCTACAACATAACAGTCACAGCTTTCTAATATTGCTTTGCTATATCCTCCTGCTCCAAATGTACAATCCAAATAAAACTCACCGCCTTTTGGATCTAAAACCTTCAATACTTCGCTTAGCATTACAGGTATGTGGGTCTGTAACATCAATTCGCATTCCGTAGAGTGAACCGCTGTTCATGAGCAATTTTTTGAGCAGATTTTAAATGTTTCTCAAAATTCTGCGGCTGCCAAATCTCAAAAATCACCCCTTTACCTACAAAGCATGCCTGCTCTTCGATCCCTGCATGCTTCATTAAAGATTGCGGCAATATTACTCTTCCATCCCCATCAAACGAAAGCTGGACAGCTTCCCCGAATATCATAGTCTCAAAGGCATCACGCTCCTCGGAATAAGGATCAAGCGTCTCAATCATTTGCTTTAATTTCTCGATATGCGAAATACCACACGCCTCTATACAATTATTCCTAATCGACGGATAAGCAATCACGCCGTTAAATAGTTCTTTCCCTAGTACCGCACGGTAATTCGCCGGCACTGATACCCTACTCTTTTTATCAACACCATTTACATACTTAGATAAAAATACATTCATTGGTATAATTTGGGTTAATGTGGGATTTTATGGTAATCTATAGGATATTATAGGAATATCAAGGAGTCAAGCGTTTTTAACAGACAGAAGTTAAATTATTAACTTCTGTCTTTATTGCCATTGCGAACCGACATTGTTGTGTTGGTTGGTGCTTCCGTCTGAGCCACCGAAAAATTGAAAATTATGACAAAGTAATCTCAGGCAAGATTAATTTTTATTGTGTTTTATTTGAAATAATTATTGATTAGTATTAATAATTATCTTACTTTTTACATAAATAAGGGTTAATTATGCTACAACTTAAAATAGGTATTTTTAAAACAATAAAAACTAAAATTCAATCAAACGCTAATTATCCACTCAAGAAAAAACTACTAAAAAAATTTTAAACCCCATGGTAAAATATATAAATATGATCCCAACCAAGATGTTTGGACACCGGATACTGAACTTCTTGGAACAGATTATGACACATAATTATAAATCTAGCATTCTTAACTAAATATATATATTGTGAACAAATGCTAAGTTTGAGCTTTGAAATCTAATTTATGTTTAATTTACCTATTGATAATATTACCGTATTCATATACCTAATATCTATTCTACTTATTGGTATATATTACCGAGCTAAACATAGTAGTTTTAAGAACTATGCAAATGTTGACAGTAAAGCGCAAAATAGTAAGCTGTTACTAATAGCTACAATATTTGCAAGCTCTGTCGGAGGTGCTACCACTTTCGGCATTATGGAAAAGGTTTTTTTAGGACAAGAATATTATGCTTATGTTTTGATGCTTACAATACCTATGGATATATTAATTGCAATCTATATAGTGCCTTTAATTGCCAAACATTACGGAGCTGAAAGTATCGGCGATATCCTAAGTACATATTACGGTAATATCGGTCGTTTTATCGGAGGTGTTAGTTCGGTTATCGTTTCAGTAGGGTTTTTGGCTGCTCAAATAAGCGTCAGCGGCTATATTTTTCAATATATCTTAGAAATAAATTATGTAAATGGAGTAATTTTAAGTTATAGTATGGTACTTATATATACTACAATTGGCGGCTTACAGTCTATTGTTTTTACTAATTTATTACAATTTTTGGCGATGATAATCGCTATACCGACTATAACTTTTATAAGTTTAAATAAAATCGGTTTTGTAGCTTTGATTAATAACCTACCTACGGAAAATGCAAATTTTAATCAGAGCAACCTACTTTCTTATACGATTGCAGCAGCTTTAAGCTTTAGCGTTATGAATCTATATCCTACATTTATCCAAAGAGCTTTAATTAATAAAAATCCTACACAAACAACTAAAGCAATATATGCAAAATCTGCTATATATTTTTTCTTCTTGATTTGCATTACTTTAAACGGTTTAATTGCTTATAAGCTTTATCCAAACCAACCGTCAAATTTAGTATTACCTTATTTAATCAACCAAATTATTCCGCCTTTAATTCAAGGGGTAGTAATGAGCGGACTCTTAGCTTCCGTTATGTCTACTGCCGATTCTGATTTAAACGTTACTTCTATAGCTCTCGTTAAGGACATAATTAACCCTATACTTAAAGTAAAAAATCAGCAAAAATTATTATTAATTGCCCGAATTATTAATGTTATAATAGGAAGTTTTGCGATCATTGTAGCTTTAAAATTTAGTAATGTAATTGATTTAGTAGTGTTCTTTACCGGTTTCTGGGGACCAGTAATATTAGTACCGTTAATAACAACGCTTTTCGGTATCAGAACATCTAAAACTATAATAGTCTTATCATCACTTGGCGGAGCAGCTACTTTCTTAATATGGGAATATTATGCTTTATCGTTACAGTATTTTAACCTTAGAGGGGTGTTTATAGGAACGATGGTGAGTCTGATAATATTTATTTTAGGACGTGGCATTATGGCTCTATGTCATGGACGCAAAAGCGAGAATCCAATTTAGTATGTCTAGACTTTTCAGTGCATGGATTCCCACTTTTGCGTGCATGACATCAAGTATACTTCTGATCATATTCAAAGTTAGGTAAATCCTTATGCTGCCAACTCGATATCATGAGTTATAAAATTAGTTTTTTCTATGTGCAACTGATGTTTAAACTAGTTATTGTTATTACGTACATAATATGGTACCATCAATGGTAAAACTTTTTTAGGGATAATATTGTGGCTATTTACACAAGTTCGCAAGCACGAGCTAAATTATTTACTCTTATTTATGAAACCAATAAAACTCATGAACCTATTTATATAAAGGGAAAACGTAATAATGCGGTAATCATATCAGAACAAGACTACGAAGGATTACAAGAAACTTTATATTTGTACTCTAAACCAAGCTGAGTAAAAAGAATTCTTGAAGCTAGTAAAAAATCGTTAGAAGAATGTATTGGCCATGAAGAAGCATGGAAATGATATATACTATACTGTACCCAAAGAAAGCAATTGAAGATATACAAAATTTAAAAGCACCTAAATTAGCCGATAAAGCAGAAAATTTATGTAAATCCTTAACAATAAATTCAATACCATTAAATAGTAAAAAACTGTATCGTAATTTAGTTGGTAAACGTTCTATAAGAATTAGTTTACAACATAGACTGGTTTATGAAATATTAGAGGATAAAAAATTATAAAAATACTTAGCATGTGGGGACATTATGAGTAATGATGCCTCATCTCTTATGCAACGTTCTAAAAATCATCGCGGCAAGTGACTTGTTAATACCGTTTACTTTAGTAAGCTCATCTATTGTGGCATCACATACTGCTTTATAAGAACCGAAATAGTGCAGCAATGCTTTTTTACGAGTTTCACCTACGCCCTCTATGTTATCAAGGCTTGATATTTTTATAGCACGTGATCTACCGAGTCTATGATTCTTTATAGCGAAATTATGTGCCTCATCCCGCAAGATTTGTAAATATTTCATAATCGGCAAGTTTGTATCCAGCGTAAATACTTCTTTACCTGTCATATGAAATTGCTCAATGCCGGCATTTCTATCTACTCCTTTTGACATACAAACAAAAGGAATATGCATTGCAAATTTATCCATTACCTCTTTAACAATACCTAAATGCCCTTTGCCACCGTCTATAATCATCAAGCTCGGCAATTTATGCGGCTCATTCTTAAGTCTAGTTAATCTGCGTATTAAAACTTGCCTGAGCATTTCATAATCGTCACCTACAGCATAATTATGCGTACTGCTGGTGTCATCCTCCCGTGACCTGACAACGGGATCCATAGGGTTTGTTAATGTACTGGATCCCGCGATCAAGTTGCGGGGTGAAAATGGATAGGCGTGAGATGATAATGAAGCGTCGCAGGACGATAATGAGAAAACCCGATATTCCTTTTTATCAAAACCGGCTTTACCAACAACTACCACAACGCCGACGGCAAACTTACCTTGAATATGGCTATTATCATAAATCTCAATTCTTTCAGGAATTTCATGAAGACCAAATAGCGCTTTGATTTCAAGCATAATCTCTTGATTTTTTACAAATTTCTTCAAATATTGCTCTAGAGAGAATAAAGCCTTTATTGCTGCATTCTGAACTAGCTTGGCTTTACCTCCACTAATAGGTATTATAATATTGAGTTTAGTAATATTATTGATTTTCTTAATCGCCTCTATCATATTCTCTTTATCATTAATTTCATGATTAATGATAATTTCCGCAGGCACTTGTTGTTTTTGATAAAATTGTAATAAAAAATATTCTAATACTTCTTCTTTGGTACTATTTTCAGTAGAAGTAGGAAAATAAGGAATATTACCGCATGCTTGCCATGCCCTATATAAAAAAACTTCTACGCAATAATGTCCATTCTTTTCTACAACAACGATTATATCTGCATCTTTAACAATATCTGAAACACATGACTTAAGCTGCACATAACTAAGTGCCTTAATACGGTCTCTAATTTCTGCCGCCTCTTCAAAACGCATCTGACTACTTAGCTCTTCCATCTTTTTAGATAGGTTCTCTTGGAGTGCTTTGGTACGACCTTGTAAGAAATCTTTCACCTGAGCTACTAAGTCCCTATAGTCCTCCTTATTTATTTTACCGACGCAAGGAGCATAACAACGTTTTATTTCATATTGCATACAAGGACGAGTACGTGAATTAAAGTAATTATCTGTGCAGGAACGTAATTTAAAGATTTTTTGCAATTCCGTTAAAGTAGTGTTAACTTCCGTGGCGGAAGCAAAAGGACCAAAACATTTTCCATCATTTAGAGTTTTACCGCGATACTTTAGCAATTGTGGGAAATCATGATCTAAACGTAACTTAATGAAAGGAAAAGATTTGTCATCCTTAAGAAGAATATTAAATTTCGGCTGAAATTTTTTGATTAGCTGGGCTTCTAAAAGTAGTGCCTCAACTTCGGAATTAGTAATGCTGTACTCTAAAAAACAAGTATTTGCAATCATCCGAAGCGTCTTATTATCTAAATCGCTTTTAATGTAATGAGTAAGACGTTTCTTTAAATTTTTAGCTTTACCGACATAGATAACCTGTTTGTTAACGTCAAACATTCGATAAACCCCGCAACGTTCAGGAGCATCTATAAGTTTAGATTTAATTAACTCACTTCTGGTAATTTCTAGAGTCATGTATATTGTGCATTTGTCATACCGTGGTTTGACCACAGGATCTTATATCACAGGCTTTATTCTGAGATACCGCTACAAGCCCCGTGGTATGACCTTTAATGCCCTGTTTTATTATAAGGATTGTCATTTGCTACTTTAACATCCACTATTTTTCGTGTATTGTCATCAAAGAAAAAAGTGATTTTAAACTCATCTCCTACATTTAAATCTACTTTTGGGTCATAAAGCATAATATGCATACCCCCAGGCTTAAAATCAATGTTAATATTACCAGCAATTAAAAATGGATAATCGACTTTTACCATTTTACTAACACCTTGATCATTAATTGTTTGATGAATTTCTATTTCACTTATCTTATCTGAAGATATATTCACTAAATTATAACTCTTACTTCTACTATTTATTAATGTAAAATACATAGCAGAATTGCTAACTTTACCTTGCACATTTGTTGTAGGTCTTGCCCAAGGCTGTGCAAAGTGAACGGCTGCTTCTGCAGGTAGTAGATCACCCGACTGATCAGAAGAAGAATTTGTAGAATTAGTATTTTGAGCTGCTTGGTTATCAGCATAGCTTACTGCACAAATTAAAGTTATAAAACTAACTAATAAAGTTTTTAGCATAATAGTACCTATAATAAATTAAAATAGGATACTAGCATAAGTTATTTTTTTTGCAAAATATTCTTACGCACCTCTGCATAAAATTGCTCTATTGCATAACGAACTGCGGTTCTTGGTATTTGTGATATATAACGATCCAAAAAATCTATTAACTGTTTTTTATCTTTTTTCCTGCTTCACGTAGCATCCAACCTATTGCTTTATTCATTAAATCATGTTTATCGTTTAAGAGTAATTTATTTTCAAAAGTTGTATCTAATTGATTATTTTTGATAAAATACCAAGTAGCAACCATAGCTATTCGTCTCTCCCACAGAATTTCCGACTTTGTGAATGTAAACATTATACCATCAATAAGCTCCTACAACGTGATGAGCTGATTCACCCACTAAATTCCAATTATTTACGTATTTTATAAGTAATAAGTCTGCTTAAATCCTACACATCTAAATTATAATAACTTTTATCTATTTTACGTAAAGTCGGCACGGTAACACCAATAAACCTATCATGCTCGACATACTCTCCTTCCTGAGTGTTAAAAAACAGCGTTCTACGTTCCACAGGAATAATAGCATTCTCAAGTCAAATATTTCAAACTTGTTGTAAATTTTCTTTCATGTTCAATAAGCCATTTTTGACGATCTAGCCCTGAGCCATATCCGCCAAGCTCGCCGTTATTATTGATGCTGCGGTGACAAGGAATAATTATAGCAAATTTATTTGCTCCGTTAGCATTTACAACGGTTCTATAAGCTCTTTCCATACATATTAATTTAACTTGAGTAAAGTAACTTCGTGTTTCATCGTAAGGTACATTCATTAGCTCTTGCCGTACTAATGTTTGAAATGCGCTTCCTAAAAGATAGATAGGAGTATTAAATTTAAGTACAATTTTAACTCCTCTTCAATTGATAGAATAGGTTTAGTACGATCTGCAGTAATAGCTGATTTTACGTTAATTTTAAGTCTTTTAATTTTATGCTCTTAATTCTTTATTTTCAACAAAATCGATCCAATAAAGATTCTCTTCATCACTAATTGACAACATTAAACCAAGAGGCGTGTCAAGCCAAGCTGATTTTAAACTCATTTTTTACCCTAAATATGATTTCTTAGTATTACACTTCAGCTATTGATTTTGTGATTTAACAATCTTAATATTTCTTTAACCAACAATTTATAGGTTATAGGTAATTAAAACGGATAGCATAGTAACTATAACTCAATTTAGCAAACACTCATCTATAGATCCACAAAATGCTGGCACTATAGCTATACATGAAGAAAAAGACGGCGGTGTAATAGACCAGATAAAACCGGTAAAATTACTACCGAAGAATTTCGTATAGATTCGTATAGCAATGAATGAATTAATTGAAGAAGCAGGCGATACACCTATTACAAATCTTGAAACATTTGATAAATGCTGGAATACTATGTGCATAGTAGAACCTGAAAAACTAGTAGAGCTATATAATTTACAACAGACGCATGCATTTCATATCCATATTGTAGGCGGTACAAACGAATTACAGCATAATTATATTCAGCAAGAAATACAAAAAGACTCGATTAAACCTGATATTTCTTATACACTTTCATATGAACTCGGTACATTAGATAAGAAAAAATTAGAACATTATACAGAAAATGCTTAATTATGAGCCGATATGGCACACTGCTAATCAAAATGATGATGACCAAAACGCTTTAGACATATCAGGAAAATATTACGATAATACGACTACAGATATTATATAAATATTGATGCCTCTAAAATTCTACAATAGCGAATTATGCAATAATTCGCTATTTGTTTGATTTATGTGTTTATCTTTTATCAACTATATAAAATATAGCTTATGACAAAATACAATAGTTATTTCCTATAACTTTTTCTAGAGATCCAATATTCTCATCTTTTTCTAAAAGTTCGTCGTAATATCCTGTTTCTATAGAATATGGCTTAAGGCAACTTAGAATATGTAATATTATTTCAGTAGATAAGTGCGCAATATGTACTTCACCTTTTATAAGTTCAGTCTCATATTTTATTACTTTACATACCCCTGCTACAGCTAAAGGATTTTCCTTAACAAAATTACTTAAGGTTGATAATAGAAAGAAAATATCTGTTACATCTTCGTACTCTCTTAAATAATCTATTAGTAACTGCTTGTCAGCAATTTGATAAAATTTTAAAGCTACTAAATTTTTAATATTTAAATTTATATTTTTAGCCTCAAGAGAAAAACCGTTAATTAAAAATAAAGATAATTTTTACTAATTCTCTGTTTAAGCAAATAATTTCCTCTACTTCTTCCGGTTCTTCTGTGCGTATATCCCATAACTATCGGTTTAGTATAAGAGTAGTAAGAGAATAATTAGTTTGTAGAGCTTCTATGAAAAAATTTATCCATTCAGGGCTAACGATTCTTCTTGCAAGTCTAAGATACGTTAAAGTATTATTTGTTTCTAATGCTTCTGCAAGAAATTCTGCTCCTTTATCACATATAGCCCACTCATCGCCCCAATGACAATCGCTACCTAGGTCAAGATATATAAGAGATTTATTTACCTTTAACACTTCAGCTATTGCTTTAGCTCCTATCACACCTACTTTGCTATGGTAAACACTAAGATACTTTAATGTATCATTAAATGCTAAAGCTTTACCAATCGGTTCAATTGCTCTAGGATGTAAATAATGATTGCTGCTTAAATCAAATGAAATAAGCTTAGAGTTTTGTTGTAAAAATTCTGCAATGAATTTTAATCCATCACTTTGTATAAAAGCACTCTCTAGAATAAGGCAAGTAAGCGTAGAACTAATTTTGCTACCAAAAGTTAATATATTAAGAATATATTTTTGCTAAATTTCAAAAAACTCTAAAAACCTTATAGGAACTGGTGGAGATAAAGGGAATCGAACCCTTGACCCTCTGCGTGCAAAGCAGATGCTCTACCCCTGAGCTACATCCCCGATTATATAGAAGATATATTGTTTATAAGTAATTAAGATAAGTTTTTAACTAATCCCCAAGGTAATGGTTGACCGCTACTTCCTACGACTAAATCCCCGGAAGATTCATATTCAGCCGCTAGAAAGGAATTGCGATCAGCAATAAGCTTTACAGGTTTAATTTTCTGACCGTTATGAAAATACTCTTTAGCCTGTTCCCTAGAAGTTGGGTTGTTTTTGGAAGCGGTTTTTGCTTTAGCTTTAGACATACACTATTAACTTTTTCTTAAACTCGTGAAGAATATACAACTTTTTCCTACACCTGTCAATAACTACCGTCTCGTAATATCTCAGAAAATTATTATTCTGCCATTATTATTCACCTTCACCGACTAACTATACTTTAAATTCTGCTATTTCTGATATCGTTTTTCCGTCATATATACTAAACACTACTCATCTAAATTCTAATGTTGCATTAATTGATAATAACAGTTTACGTATTTCATCATCCGTAATATTTTCAGAAGTATATCGAACGTTTTTAGCAACCGCATGTAAAGGTGTTACTCTGGATTTGCTTTGATAAACTGCAGAGCATTGCTCAAGTAATAGTTTTTCTGCATTCAAGTACTTACCGCTTACAGCTTCATATAAAGGTGGTCCTAGCAAAGCTCGCTCGTAACCGTTTACTGCAGTTCCTTTTGCTATTAGATATTCTGCCACTTCATAATGTCCATAACGTGCAACCGTATTTAAAGGAGTGTCCTTTTTACTATGCATATTAACATTTGCTTTTCTTTCTTCAACTAACCATGCAGCAACTTTTACTGCATTATTTGAAGATTCTGAAAATAATGCAGTAGTAGATATTGTTCGTAATTTATTTAAACCTTTTATTACATATGCTCTATCAAGAGAGATAGCTTCTTTTAAAACAGCTTCATAACCAAATTGTGCTACATAAGATGTTGTATCTTTTACTATACTATTTGACTTTAGCAATACAGTTCAATTGAGGCTTAATAGTGCTTTTATCATATTCTATTTATTTATAATTTTGTATAAAGAAATTACTCGTTAACTAAATTTATCTAACTTTAAATATCCGGATGCGTATTGCTGTAGAACGCTAGCAACAAGAGTTTGATAAGGTATTCCTTCTTGTGCTGCCACTCTTTTTTATATGCTGCAAATCATGTAACGACAATCTAATATTAATTCTTTCTGATTTTTAAAAAAATTAGCAGCTGCAATTTTAGCTATCTCCTTTTGCTTATTTAGCTCTTCTTCAGGTAGTTTTACAAGTTCACCTTTTTCAAAATAATCTAATATTTCTTGCTCTTCCTCTGTTATTTATATTGCTTAATAGTTTTTACATTTAACTTTAAATTTATTAGTACTTAAATGTGATTTTAAAAGAATTACTGACCTCTCGGTGTCATGGCTCGCGTGGTGCGGTTTTCCGTCATTGCGAGAAGCATGACGCATTAATTCGACGAAGCAATCCCTACGGTCGTTCGCAATGACGATGAAACCGACCCATGACGGGTTTAGCTAGGAATGACATTGAACGCTTTGCTTGAGCTATGCAACAAGACTAATCAAGCCACGTGGTGACACAGTGGATTTTACCGCCTTTTCATCTACTCATGTGCACCATGACAGTATTTGTATTTCTTACCTGAACTGCATGGGCATAGCTCATTACGAGATACCCTACCCCAACTAGTAGGATCATCAGGGTTTCTATCTTTTGGGTCAATGCGTGATACGACAGGTTTAAGGTGAGTCTCAAGGCTACTTCCTGCATTATATTTACTAAATGCTGGATCTTCACGACTCTCACGCATATTGTTCTGAAGTTTTTTACGCTCAAGCGAAACATCTTCTTTTTGAACATGTTTTAAGTCGATATGGAAGTGATACACTGCTTGAATAAATAATTCTTTTAAATTATTAAGCATCTGCTCGAATAAGTTAAATGCTTCTCTTTTATACTCACTAAGAGGGTCTTTTTGAGCATAAGCTCGAAGAGATATGCCCTGTCTTAAATGATCTAAGCTATATAAATGATCTTTCCAAACTTGATCGAGAGTAGTGAGTAAAATATATTTCACGGCATTATGCATTAACTCGCTACTATATGCTTCTTCTTTTGACTTATATACATCATGAGCCATTTGTATAACAATCTTTGTGATTTCTTCTTCCGTTACATCACTTTTACTTACTAAATTATGATCAAATTTTATAGCAAAGACACGATGTAATTCTACGCTTAAATTTTCTATATCCCAATCTTCTCTATAAGAGCCTACAGGCATAAAAGCTAATACTATCTTTTTAGCGAGTTCCTCAGTAGTACTATTTAAGAAACCATAACTATCTTTAGATTTAATAATTTCAGTACGTTGCTCGTATATTATTTTACGTTGGTCATTCATTACATCATCAAAACGTAATAAATTTTTACGCATCTCGTAGTTATATCCTTCCACTTTTTGCTGCGCTTTCTCAAGTGAACGACTAATCATCGGATGCTGGATAGCCTCTCCGTCTTTCAATCCAAGTGTTCTAAGGACTCCTGATATACGATCTGATGCAAAAATACGCATTAAATCATCATCAAGCGATAGGAAAAACTTAGTTTTTCCTGGATCACCCTGTCTACCCGATCTTCCTCTTAGCTGGTTATCTATCCTACGGCTTTCATGCCTTTCCGTACCTATCACAAATAACCCACCCGCTTCAATAACCTGCTTTTTTTCTTCGGCAATTTGAGCTTTTATTTCATCTATTTTAGCTGCATAATTATGATCTTTATCCAGATGCTCTATTAGCATTTCAGGATTACCGCCAAGCATAATATCAGTGCCTCGTCCTGCCATATTGGTTGCAATCGTTACAGCTTTAAACCTACCGGCTTGAGCAATAATACATGCTTCCTGCTCATGGAACTTAGCATTTAATACTTTATGAGGGATTTTTTCTGCATTTAAAACGCTTGAAAGTTCTTCTGACTTTTCTATGCTTATCGTACCGACAAGTATAGGCTGACCACGATCGTAACAATCCTTAATCAGCTTTAAGATAGCATCATATTTTTCTTTTTTACTGCCGTAAATTTCATCATCAAGGTCAAGCCTTGTAACTTTATTATGAGTTGGGACTGCAACCACATCGAGATTATATATATCTTTTAATTCCGGTGCTTCAGTCATAGCCGTACCTGTCATACCAGATAATTTAGGATAATTACGAAAATAATTTTGGAAAGTAACGGAGGCTAAAGTTTGATTCTCATTTTGAATTTTCACATTTTCTTTTGCTTCTAATGCTTGATGTAAGCCTTCCGAATATCTACGTCCTTCCATTACACGACCGGTAAATTCGTCTATAATCATTACTTTACCTTCACGCACCAAATAATCTACATCAACAGTAAACATATTATGAGCTCTTAAGGCTTGGTTAACGTAATGTACTAAAGTTAAATTCTCAAAATCATATAAACCAGTATCAGGTTTTATAATACCCTCTTTACTTAAAAGCGATTCTATATGCGTAATGCCTGTTTCCGTTAGGTTAATAGTTTTTAATTTTTCGTCTTTTTCAAAATCATTTATATTAAGCAGACGTACAATTTTATCAATTTTACCGTATAATTCTGAATTATCATTAACCGGACCTGAAATAACAAGCGGCGTTCTTGCTTCATCTATCAAAATCGAATCAACCTCATCAATGATAGCAAAATTAAAAGGACGAAGTACCCGCTCCTGCAAGCTATACTTCATATTATCTCTCAGATAATCGAAACCGAGTTCATTATTTGTTGCATGAGTAATATCGGCATTATAGGCGGCTCTTTTTGCTTCATCTGGCATACCGGCAACAATACATCCAACTGATAAACCTAAAAAATTGTAAATTTTACCCATGGCAGCAGAATCACGTCTTGCCAAATAATCATTCACGGTTACAACATGTACGCCTTTTCCGGTTAAAGCATTTAAGTAAGCAGGAAGCGTTGCAACTAAGGTCTTACCCTCGCCGGTACGCATTTCGGTAATCATGCCTCGATGTAATATAAGCCCCCCTATAAGCTGAACATCAAAATGCCGCATACCGCAAACTCTTCTAGCCGCTTCCCTAACTACCGCAAACGCCTCATATACTATATCGTCTAAAGTAGCTCCGTTTTTAAGCTTTTCTTTAAACTCTACAGTTTTATTCTTTAACTCCTCATCTGATAATTTTTGTATAGCATGCTCAAGCGAGTTAATTTTTGTAATTTCAGAAAATAGTTTTTTTACAGTACGATCATTTGCAGTACCGAAAAGTTTTTTTAAAATCGAAAGCATTAAGGTCCTAAAATAATATTTTGTATTTAAAATTTATAATACTGAATCGATTTCATTCCTGCAAATAAAGAGGTATCCAGTACTATGTTGTTTTAAAATATATGCGATTTTTGTTAATAGTGCTATATAAATTTGCTGCATAATTTTTTAAATCATTATTAATAAATAAAATATTCGCAAATAGCTGTTGACGGTTATATATTATTTTTATAGAATTTGAGCTTATGTTTAACACAATTATGAGTCATAAATGAAAAAATTATCTGTTATATTTTTATCAGTTAGCATGCTTTCCGGTATTGTTTTTGCCGATCAAGACAAAGTAGTTGCTACCTATAAAGGCGGTGAAGTAAAAGAATCGCAAATTATGAAAGAATTTAAGCCTCAGCTTAATCTTCAATCAGGTGAAACAATCAAAAATTTTGATGATTTTCCACCGCAAGATCAGGAAAAATTAATAAAAATTTATGTTAATAATCTTTTGTTAAAAGCAGAAGTTGCTAAGTCAAATATTACTTCATCTAAAGAATTCCAAGAAAAACTTGAAAATGCAAAAAATCAATTAGCTCAGCAAGAATTACTAGCAAATTACATAAAATCTAATATTACAGATAAAATGTTTGATGACGAATATAATAAATATGTCGGTAACCTTAAAGGTAAAGAGCAAATAAAAGTTGCTCATATTTTAGTTAAATCTCAAAAAGAAGCTAATGATATCAAGACCAAATTAAGCAAAGGCGGAAATTTCACTAAGCTTGCAGAAGAATTATCTCTTGATAAAGCTTCAGCTTCAAACGGCGGAGTTATAGGTTACATTATATTAAATCAACCTGGACAGTTAGTACCGGAATTTGAGAATAAAGCTTTTGCTTTAAAAGTAAATGAAGTTTCAATTCCTGTAAAAACCACTTTCGGTTGGCATATTATCAAAGTGCTTGAGAAAAAACCTGTGCCTATTCCAACAAAAGAAGAAGCAAAAGTAACTATTGATAATATATTAGCCGCAGAAGTACTCAAGAAATATATTTCTGATTTAGAATCTAAAGCCGATTTAAAAATCATGTTACCTAAAGCAGATAGCAAAGCCGGATCGTAATTTATTGAATATCATTTCTAGCTAAAAGAAGCATTGTCTGTATGGCTTGTCGATGTCATTCCCGCAAAGGCTGGAATCCAAAAAAATAACTTTAATTTATATTTAATAAAATCAATCTATAAAAATAAGTTTTTTATAGATTTTACTGGATTCCAGCCTTTGCGGGAATGACATCGGGTAGATTTTTTGAACCACATGCAACACAACGGTCTATGCCTACTCTCAATAACAGATCGGTCCTACCCAAGAATTACACCTAACAACTACTCTCAACTATGGCAAACGCCACGCATACAGGATAATCATCAGAAAGAGAAAGGTGAATATTAAAAGAAGAGTATTTTTTTGTATAGCTTGCACTAACTTCTACTATAGGTTTGCCTAAATCATCATTGAGTATAGTAATGTCTTTAAAGTTTATGCCTTGACCGATACCAATGCCAAAAGCTTTACTAACAGCTTCTTTAGCAGCAAAACGTTTTGCTAAAAAAGTAGCATGACTTGTTTTATTTAATAAAGCAAACTGTCTTAATTCTTTTGAGGCTAGAATTCTTTTAGCAAAAAGTTCTGGATATAAATGCAATATTTTTTCGATTCTAAGAATTTGTACTATATCAGTACCGACACCGATAAGCATTTACTTATCGGGGTCATAATCTTCGCCATTCTCATCAATAAAGATTTGATCATCTAAATCAGAATAATCTTCCGTTATACAAACTTCAGATAAGTACTCAAATTCTTCTTTTATATCCTCTGATTCATCTTGATTAACAAGCGGCTCTATCATAGTTTTTGTACGCAGACTATTTATTAAGTCTTGCTCTAACTGTTCTACCGATACTTTTCCGGCCGCAATTCTACGTAATGCGATAACAGGAGGCTTATCACGTTTTTCTTTTTTGATTTGATTAGTTTCTACTTTATAATTTAATAATTTAGCATATCTTGTTGCTAGTACAACAAGACGAAACCTATCCGGTATAATTTTATTACAATCTTCTGCTGTAATTCTTGCCATAATTTTCTCCGTTAAAAATAGTATACTACAAATAAATAGGAAATGAGTATACAAAGATCAACTTCAAAAAGAGTAAGGAGTTCACAAGGCGAGGAACGCAACATATAGTTAATACGTGAGTACCGCATCTCTGAACGAATTAGCCAATTTTTGAAGTTCATCGAGTATGTTATACCCTTTTTATATCCGCACCACAATTACTTAATTTTTTTTCTAAATCTTGAAAGCCACGATCCAAGTGATATATTCTGTGTAATACGGTTTTGCTATTAGTACTGAGCCCTGCGAGTATTAGCGATACCGAAGCTCTAAGGTCGCTTGCCATAACTTCTGCTCCTTTTAACATTTCTACACCCCGAACGACCGCCTTATTACCTCGTACCACTATATCTGCTCCCATTCTACATAATTCAGGGACATGCATGAAACGATTTTCAAAAATATTCTCGGTAATCATTGAAACACCGCTACTCAGCGTCATAAGGCTCATAAATTGTGCTTGCAAATCAGTAGCAAAGCCAGGATAGGGATTAGTTTCTAAATCAACTGAATTTAACGTCCCTTCATAAGTTACTTGAACTCCGTTATTGATCGGCGCAACTTTTATACCGGTTTCAATAAGTTTTAAAGCTATATTTTCTATAATATGGTAATCAATCCCACAAATTTTTACATCACCTTTAGTAATAGCTGCCGCAAACATATAAGTACCTGCTTCAATACGATCAGAAAGTACTTTATAGCTCATTTTATTTAAAGAATCTTTACCTTTTATCGTTATTTCACTAGTACCGACGCCTGCAATATCGGCTCCCATTTTGATAAGGCAATTACATAAATCAACTATCTCCGGCTCCAGGGCGCAATTAAAAAGCACAGTCTCCCCCTCTGCTAAAACAGCTGCAAGTATTGCATTAATCGTAGCACCGACGGAAACTTTATCAAAAACAAAATGAGTACCTTTTAAGCGTCCTTTACTTGAAGCGTTAATATAACCGTCTTCTATTTCAATCGTAGCTCCCATAGCTTTTAATACGGCAATATGCAAATCTACTTGTCTTGCTCCAATAGCACAACCACCCGGGAGCGACACTTTTGCTTTACCGTATTTAGTAAGCAAAGGACCGAGCACCCAAATAGATGCTCTCATTTTACGAACTATTTCATAATCTGCAGTAAAGTTATTTATATTACCGGTATTAATTATAAGCTCAAATTCATCCGTGTGTTCTATTATTTCGATACATGCCCCGTGACTGCGGAGCAAATCTTTCATAGTACTAACATCCGTTAATTTTGGAACATTAGTAATATGCAGTTTATCGGTAAGAATAGACGCTGCCATAATAGGTAACACGGCATTTTTAGCACCACTAATATTAATATTACCTTTAAGAGGTTTACCGCCATGAATAATTAATTTTTGCATAAGTTTTGGTTATGTCATGCTTACCGTTCTTAATGTCATTCATTCCAGCGCAGGCGGGAATCAAGAAAAAACCTTAATATTTAAAAATTACATATTTGAAAAAATAAACATATAAAAAACTTGTTTTTATATGTTTTACTGGATTCCCGCTTCCGCGGGAATGACATTAACAAGCCACGGGATGAACCCGATTATCTTAAAAAGATACAGAGTCATCTCAATCACTTCAGACAAGATGAATTTTAAGGGATAGCCCACGCACAGCATACAAAAAGTACGTGAGCACATGCTATACCCGCAAAATTCGCTTGTATCAAGTGATTGTGAGATGACTCTGTATTATACATCCAAATTCATGACATTCAACGCATTCTCTTGGATAAATAATCTACGCGGTTCAACAACATCACCCATTAAAGTAGAGAAAATGCCCTCCGCTTCATCGACCTCCGCAACTCTTACCTGAAGCAAAGTTCTTTTTGCAGGATCAAGAGTAGTTTCCCATAATTGGTCGGAATTCATCTCACCAAGACCCTTAAAACGCTGAATGTTTATCCCTTTTTTCCCACATTCTATAATGGTATTTAATAACTGGCTTGCTGTTAAAATACCACATTCCTGACTTTTTACTATAAGCTTTAATTTCTTACTGAATATATCAAAAATCGTTAAAGCAAGCTTTGATATTTGTATAAACTCAAAGGATTCCAACTGCTCTTTCAACAATATTTTACTTTCTTTTAAACCCATACTAAAACGAAAGAACTCTATTTTATTTTCATGTTTTAAAATTTCCCAATTAGTTTTATCAGGTGACTCTTCTAAGCTATTTAACACATCTAAAGCTTTTTCGAGTCTTAAGTCACTTTCAGCTTCAAATATTTTATTATTAAGTAAGTCATTAATCGCAAGAATTTCAGTAATTGAGCGATTAAATTTTTTGCTAGCGTGCTCAAGCAAGCCGTTAAACTTAACTACTTTATTAATTAGCTCTTCTAAATTATCACCTACTAACTGCTCTTTACCGTCTAGAGTTAAGGTTGCATCATTGATAGTTGATTTTATCAAATAATCCTGCAAAGCTTGCTCATTCTTCAAATAAAGCTCAGCTGCACCCTTTTTTACCTTATAAAGCGGTGGCTGTGCTATATATAGATAACCTTTATTTATTAGCTCAGGCATATGACGATAGAAAAACGTGAGCAATAAAGTTCTAATGTGCGAGCCGTCAACATCAGCATCGGTCATAATAATAACTTTATGGTATCTAAGCTTTTCTAAGGAAAATTCTCGCTCAACACTAATCCCAAGAGCTGTAATTAACGTACCAATTTGGTCCGAACCGAGCATTTTATCAAATCTTGCACGCTCAACATTCAAAATTTTACCACGCAAAGGCAATATAGCCTGAATTTTGCTATCCCTACCCTGTTTTGCAGTACCGCCCGCAGAGTCTCCCTCAACAATAAACAATTCTGAAATTGCCGGATCTTTTGCATGGCAATCGGCAAGCTTACCGGGTAAGTTCGAGACTTCTAAGGCTGATTTTCTTCGAGTTAGCTCCCTCGCTTTTCTAGCAGCTTCACGAGCATTAGCTGCTTCCATAATCTTAGCTATAATTGCCTTTGATTCCGCCGGATGCTCTTCAAACCACTCAAGAACCTTTGTATAAACGGCATTTTCAACAACCGGTCGCACTTCGGAACTTACTAGCTTATCTTTCGTTTGAGAGGAAAATTTAGGATCAGGAACTTTAACGGAAAGTACACAACATAAGCCTTCTCTAGTATCCTCACCGCTAAAGTCATTTTTAAATTTTTTATTAAGACCCGTAGTATCAAGGTACGAGGTAATAACACGTGTTATTGCTGATTTGAAAGCACTAAGATGAGTTCCGCCGTCACGCTGCCTAATATTGTTAGTGAAACACATGATATTCTCATGATAAGAATCGTTCCAGTGCATCGCAAGCTCAAGGCTTATACCGGAGTCAGCATTCTCTGTATTAACTACTATACATGGATGAATGGCGTGTTTAGCTCTATCTATATATTTTACATAAGCTTCTATACCGCCCATATAATAAAACTCTACTTCTTTAACTTCTTCAAAGCGATTATCGACGAATAAAATCTTTACGCCTGAATTTAAAAAAGCAAGCTCACGAAGACGATGTTCTATAGTACCGAAATCAAATTCTATATTAGTAAATGTTTCTGCAGACGGAAAAAAAGTAACTTCCGTACCTTTTTTATCAATATTTTCTTTGACAACCGCAATCGGAGCTGCTGTTATACCATTATTAAATCTAATCAAATATTCCTTATTATTACGCCAAATACGTAATTCAAGCCACTCTGAAAGAGCATTCACAACCGATACTCCGACACCGTGCAGCCCGCCTGAAACCTTGTAAGAGTTCTGATCAAACTTACCGCCGGCGTGAAGTTGCGTCATAATCACTTCAGCTGCAGATGTTCCTTCTTCTTCATGAATTTCAACGGGGATACCTCGCCCGTTATCAGATACAGTTACCGAACCATTTTTATTCAATGTTACTCTTACTAGATCACAATAACCGGCAAGCGACTCGTCTATAGCGTTGTCGACTACTTCATAAATCATATGATGTAGACCGGACCCATCTCCAACGTCCCCGATATACATTCCCGGTCTTTTTCTTACGGCTTCCAGACCTTTTAAAACCTTTATAGAATCAGCGCCGTATGATGACTCGTTAAATTTTTCTTCAATTTCCGACATAATCCGACACAATATTTATTTGTTGCTAGAAACAATAAAGATAACTATAACGTAACTTATTAGAAGAGTAAAGTTTCTTGATTTAAAAAGTTTACGTCATTGCGAGGAGCGAAGCAATACGGCAATCCAGTAGCAGCTATGCATTTTTAACTGGATTGCTTCGTCAATTGCTATGAAATTTCCTCGCAATGATGATATGACAATACCAAATTAGTGAGATAACAATGAATATATTAAAGTTAAACAATATTTTCGACGTGATAGATGATTATGACGTGTTTTTATTTGATCTTTGGGGTGTCATAATCGAAGGAGGGCATACTTACCAAGGCGTCGTAGAAAATATTAATAAAATTATTAAACAGAAAAAAGTATATTTTGTCACTAATGCTCCACGAAATATTTTTTCGCTGCATCAAACGATTAAATCTTGGGGAGTAAACGTGTTACCTGAAATGATTATTAGCTCAGGTGAAATAGCTGTGCAAATGATCCTAGAAAGCAAAGAACGCTTCGGTATTACAAAACCGGTAATATATCACCTAGGACATTTAGAAAATGATATAATAAATGGAATTCAATGTCCTATTACTGATGATATTAACGAAGCTAATATTTTCTTAATGACTATTTACAGAGACGAAAACAAAAATTTAGATTTAAACGAATTCGATGAGTTATTTAAAATTGTTGTACAACGTAAAATGGTCAATATTTGTGCTAATCCTGACCTTGGAATAAATCAGCACGGTGTTTATAGATATTGTAGCGGTTATTATGCCGAAAAAATAAAGCATCTTGGCGGCAAAGTAATTTATAGCGGTAAGCCATATGAAGACATATATAGCAAGATTTTAAACGAATGTCATAATACCCCTAAGAATCGTATGTTAATGATTGGGGATACTTTTTACACCGATATACTTGCAGCAAATCGCCTTGGTATAGACTCTGCCCTAGTGTTAACCGGAAATTCTAGAGAATATCATAGTAATTTTGATAATATTGAGGAAAAACTGAATAGTTTAACAAAAGCTGCTGTTAAGCAATCGATTATACCTAATTTTGTTGCGAGGTTGTCGTAACTAACTGTCACCCCGTGACTTGACCACGGGGTCCATAAAAACGATAAAAATACTAGTAAAGTTAGTATCTTTAACTTGATCCTGTGGTCAAGCCACGTAATGACATATGTGAAATGGATCCACACGAGAATAACATAGAAAAGCGGGAATGACATCAAAAGAACTCTATTGATATTTTACTCATAATCTGCTATAGAGTAAAACTTAAGCGGTCGTGGCGAAATTGGTAGACGCGCAGCATTGAGGGTGCTGTTCTGTAAAAAGATTGGAAGTTCAAGTCTTCTCGACCGCACCATTCCTCGGTTTTTCACAAAGCAAAATTTTTTCTATAATTCTTCTTGTTAGCAAATGTCGGTGCTAGTTGTATGAAAAGGAGTTGTAAATAAAAACTATTGCTTATTTGTACTCTGTGATTTATATTGATTAGTGAATTGTACACAATTCTGTGCCAAGCCTAGCTAACCAGCTTTAAATAATTATAATCAGTATACTCCGAAGCAAAATGAAGAGTTGTCATACTTCGACACAACTTCAAAAAGAGCAAGGAATCCACAAGGTGAGGAGCGGAGCGTATACTTAATACGTGGCTACCTGTGCTCTTTTGGGATGACGTAGCCAATTTTGAAGTTCTATCTTAGTATGTATAATAAACTATTAGGTAAATAGGCCATGCCTAATTTCAATATATTTAAAAGCATTTTACCTGATCATCATGATCAATTTGCCGAGATTTTTGATCAAATTAATGATCTGATTGAAGATCACAATTATGACGCTGCTGCAAGCAGCCTGGCCAAGCTTCATTATGCCGATTTAGCAGATTTCTTAGATAATCTTAACAATAAAACATATAAAATCATTATTCCTTTATTACAGGATGAAATGAAGCCTGAAACGTTAGTATCGTTAAATGCTTATAGTAAGCCTTTAATCATAGAAACTTTAGGCATAAAAAAATCTGCAGAATTAATCAATAAGCTAGTTATAGAAGATGCTATTGAAGTGGTAATCGATCTAGACGATGATATAAAAGACCTTATCCTAAGTAATCTTACTAAAGAAAAAAAACACCAAATTACCGTAGGTTGTACATATCCTGAAAATACGGTAGGTAGGGTAATTGAGCGAGATTTTATTAATCTTCAAGAAGGCTGGACGGTTGAGGAATCATTAAATTTTATCAAGAACGTAAAACATGACTTTTATGCTGCAATCGTTACGGATAATAAATTACGCCCCATCGGTATTATTTCTCTTAGCACGCTAATTAAAGGCAAAAAAAATGAATTAATAAAAGATTTGATGAGCAAAGATTTTAAGCTTGCAGATGCTTTTACCGACTTAAATGAATTAAGCTTCATTTTTAGACAATATGCTTTAACTATTGTACCGGTAGTAAATAAAAGCGGCAAGTTAGTAGGTAGCGTATCAATCGATAATATAATTTATATTATCGAAGAACAAGCCGGAAAAGATATATTATCATTAAGCGGGGTACACACTCAAGATACTTTCTTCAATGTATTTTATACCGTTAAACATCGTTTTCCTTGGCTCTTTGTTAATCTCATAACTGCCTGCATGACTTCACTTATCATTAACCATTTTAACGATACTATTGCAAAACTTGTAACGCTTGCAGCTACTATGCCTATCGTAGCTTCAATGGGCGGAAATGCTGGAACACAAGCCATGACCGTTACGGTTAGAGCCCTTGCTAATAAAGATATTCATTATAATACTGTCAATAAAGTTATATTAAAAGAAATAGCAGTATCAGCTTTTAACGGTTTTGTACTTGCAATTATCGGAGCAGGACTTAGCTTTGTGATGTCGCTTGACTTAAATCTTAGCGTTATTTTTGCTATTGCAGTTATGTTAAATTTTTTAGTAGCTGGATTATTCGGCTCTGCTATTCCTATAATACTGCATTATTTTGATATAGACCCCGCTGCAGGCTCCGGCGTATTTCTAACAACCATAACCGATGCTCTAGGTTTCCTAACTTTCTTAAGCCTTGCTCATATTTTTTTAGTGTAATTGTTTATTAGGTGTCTTTCCAAACCAACTTATAGAGAGGAATTTAAAGGAGACATGGCAATGCTTGCCACTGCAACGTACATAGAAATAAGTGAGAATGTGAGTAGGTATTGTTGCGTGTACCGATAAAACACACTGTGTCACACCGTGTCTTGCTAACTATGTAAATAAAAACAATAAAAAATACTAATAATTTTAGTATTTTTACTAGATCCAGTGGTCAAGCCACAGTATAACAGAAGTGGAATCGATCCATGCAACAATACTATGTGAGTACCGGATCAATATATAAATTACCTATAAAAGCGAAGTTTGGAAAGACATCTATTCAAATAAAAATACGTACACATTACAGCAAACAGTAGCTACAACTCCAAGACATTTACATATACCGCAACTTGCATCCTGATTTTCAGACTCGGTAATATTATTCTCATAAGATATATATTACCTCTTTGTATATTCTGATTATTATTATTGATATTCGAGTCTTTGAACAATAAATTTGCAACAGTTAGTATTAACCCACCCTGTGATGCAATTAGATTAGTATTATTCAAGGAGCTACATTGTGCATACTCTTGTACTTCTAAACTATTACGGTTTGACATAGTTACATTTTGACTTTAGGATTAATATTAAAATTATATAACAATAATTTTTAATCTGCATTTATTATTAAAATTTTTTAATTAATAGCCCACAAATTATAATGAGATAAGACATAACTTTTATGGAAGATATAAGCTCTTGGAAAGAAAAGTGTGAAATTTGTATTTATAGTAAAAAATTACTCGATAAACTCGAATATTTAAATCCTAAAGTAGAAAATCCTATAGATATCCTTGAAATCAAACAAGGTATCTACTATGCACGTAAATATCACGGTTCTCAAATGCGTCAATAATGCGATCCCTATTATTCGCACCCGATTGAGGTAACAATTATACTTGCTGAATTTGTAGCTGAAGAAGCACCTAAGCTTTATAACATTATTATGCTGCAAGCCGTTTTACTTCATGATACTATTGAAGAGACCAAATTCACTGAAGAAGCAATTATCGAAATTTTTGGACTGGAAGTAGCAAAACACGTAGAAGTTCTAACTAGAATTAAATCTTACGGGAAAATAAGTAGCGGAGAACGCTTAAACTTATTAAAATTAGATAAAAGATACAATACGGCATTAATAAAATTATTTGACCGAATTCATAATGTGCAAACTTTGGGAGTTAAATAACCTGAGAAAGCTAGAAAAATTATTGAAGAGAGTTTAATAAATTTTCTTTTGGTCACTGCTAATATAAATTACAAACTAGAACGAGAATTTGCTGAATTATGCCTAAAAGTTTTTAATATCGAACTTGAAAGATAAAAAACTTTTTCTAATAATAACTCTCTGCTTCCTCCTCTAACTTTATAAAATGATTTAACTCCTAATGTATAACCAATTAGAATTGGAATAATAAAGAATAATAATACCCAGTGATTAAAATAATCTATTAAGTAAATTGTGCCAAAAGAAGAAACTGCAAACATTGAAGCTCTTGATAAGGCAAATATAAAACTGCCGCATGTAAAACGTTTTAATACCGGCAATCTTGCATAAAACACTGGACCTGCCGGAAAAGTAGTAGGGGCAAATACTGCAATAAATAATTGGAATAAAAGTAATTCTATAGTATTTGAAATATTGTTTAGTAAGAATTGTTTAGTAAGATATGAGACATAATAACTACAATAGGAAATATTATTAATCTTACCTTAAGGACTTTTAAAGGATATATTTTACAAACCAAATAAGTAACAATTATTGTACTTATTAATTCTGTACCACGAACAATAAAATTTTGATGAATTACCTGATAAGAACTGTAATTAAATGAGTGTTTTAGCATATAATAAATATAAACAATATAAAACCATAACGGGGCTCCACAATGTATAAAAAAGAAAGCTATTGCTGTTGGTTTATTAATTTTTTCACTCCAAATAGGGATTGATTTTAGCCTATTACCATCTATACACGCTTGTGCTACAGTTTGCTTTATTCGTCTTTTTCCATCAATGAAATCCGGAGTCTCTATAAGATTTGTCCTTGCAATAGCACCAACTATAGCAATAGCTGCTCCAAACCAAAATGCAAGACGCCAATCAAGTCCAAAAGAAGTAATAAGTGTTCCCAGCGCCAATACTACGGTTGCACCTAAAGTTATAAAAACAACAAGCGAAGCCACTAACCAATAACGTTGAGAAATTTTTGTCATTTCGGTTAGATAAAACTCTGCACCTACGACCTCCTCCATAGAGGACATCAACTGAGCAATACGACACGCAGTTACTACAAAAGTTTCCGTATACCAATTTCGGCATAAGTTTTTAAATTAGCCATTATAAGACAACAAAGCGACATTAAAAAAGTTGTAATAATTACCGTTGCCTTACGACCTATAGTATCTCCTATCCAACCGAATATTAAAGCACCGATAGGTCTAAATACATATGTTGAACAATATGCAATTGCAGAATATAGAGAAGCAGCTCGTACATCGGCTTCAGGAAAAAAATAGCTCGTTAAGAAGTACCACCATGTGCATATAGAGCATGAGATCAAAATATTCAAGAAACATACTTATCGATAGTAGCACTATTGCTTCTTTTTGATTATAGGCTAAACTCTTTTGCTCTTTTGCGTAACTTAACATACTTATTTTGCAAATTAGTTAAAATTAATAAAGAATTATACTGTGTTATATAAAAATAACAGTCAATTTAAAAAAATTAGATTTTATAGAATTGCTAACTCAAGACCAGTACTGTAATGCGTTGAGCTTGTTGCGTGGTACAATTTCACCTCTGTCATACCGTGGCTTGACAACGGTATCCAGTTAAAAATACTAAAATTATTATAGTATTTTTTATTGTTTTTATGGACCACGTGGTCAAGCACACTAGGTGACACAGTGGATTTTATCGATCTACACAATAATGCCTAATGAGCTGAACGACTGAAAGGAGCGTATCAATGTAAAAAAATAATAATAAAAAATTCTAGTTTACAGAATTTTTAACTAGAGTGCTTAATCAATATACTTTGTAATTTCTTTGCAATGGCGTTTATTTATTAAATAATCTATCTTTATTTAGCAATGCCAATAAATTTCTAATTTAACACTTGCAATTTATCTTATAATTACTTATATTCAGATCCGCTTAGATAAAAAAAACATTAAGGCGTTTTATATGTAATTAATTTTGATCCCCTTAAACTTTGTACATAAAGAGCGTTTTTAGAGAAAGTTCATAAGATTTTTGAGGTGATATTATCAATATTTCAAAAAAATCCTGTAATTTGCCGCCAAAAAGAATTAAATTGTCGGTTAGAATTTATTTACTGATGTCCTCATATTTAAGCGGGTGTAGCTCAGGGGTAGAGCGCGACCTTGCCAAGGTCGAAGTCGAGGGTTCGAATCCCTTCACCCGCTCCAGTGATTTTTTCCGTTTTATGTTGTGCCTGCATGGCGTTGTTGTGTGGGAACCAAAACCATCATTGCGAGGAGCGCAGCGGCGCAGCAATACATAAAAAAAATTAAAAAAATTCTGTAAATCAGAGTTTTTTACTGGATTGCTTCGTTGAATTACTACGTAATTCTTTTCGCAATGACGGCAAATCAGTCCAAGCAACAACGTTCTTTCGCAAGAAACATAAGTTATGTTTATCATAAATTCAATCTTTTAGACAATATTTTTTCTGAATATCTTCTCATGAAGTTACTTATTCTCATTTTTCTATACGAGACCAAGCAATTAATAAATCCGCTTTTTCTTCTATATAATTTTTTATATCGGCAATTTTAGTTGTAATCAATTATTTATTTTACCCTTGCATTAAAGCTATTAGGTAGCTATTTTTATTTTATTGCAACAATTAGGAAATTACATATGTCAGAAAAGACGCAAGATAGTCAGGTAAATAATAACGACACTATGGAGATACAGGCAACTGAGGTATTGCCTGTAGAAACAAATGCTCTGCAATCAGGGTTAACAAGCTTAATACCTATGGTTTTAATTTTTGCTGTATTTTACTTCTTATTATTACGTCCACAAGAAAAACGACGCAAAGAAATAGAGAAATTAGTAAGTAACGTTAAAAAAGGCGAAGAAGTTCTAACAAATAGCGGCATTTACGGTATTGTGACTAAAGTAAGTGAAAATGACAATAATGTTGAAATCGAAATAGCTAAAGACGTACGTATTAAAGCTTTAAAAAGTGCTATTATCGATATAACTAGTCGTACAAAAAAAGTAGCAGTAAAAAAAGAAAATAACAAAAAAGATAAGAGGGTAAACGGTGCAAAATCTTCCTAAGTGGAAAATTTTTCTTTCAATTATATGTACGGTTTTTGCGGTTATTTGTGCCTTACCTAATTTTATGCATATAAACTCTAAGTTTCTGCCTCATGATTCAGTAAATTTAGGGCTTGACCTTAGAGGAGGAGCGCATTTATTACTCGATGTTGATTTTGATACCTACTTAAATGATTTAATGGAAAATCTTGCTGATACTTTACGCAAAAATTTTCGCAAGGATAAAATCGGCTATAAAAATCTGTTAGTTAGACAAAATAATATTCAATTAGAAGTAAGATCGCCTGAGGAATTAAAACCTTTAAAGAAAATAATTAATAAAATCGATCCGGAAATTATCACTGACGTAAATAAAAATAAAATAAAGCTTAGCTACAGCGAATCTAGATTAAATGACTTACTTAATAAGGTAGTAGACCAATCTATTGAGATCGTTCGCATGAGAGTTGATAGTACCGGCACTAAGGAGCCAACACTACAGAAGCAAGGCGATAAGCATATATTACTGCAAGTGCCCGGAGAAGAAAATCCCTCTTACCTGAAGAATCTATTAGGAAAAACTGCAAAACTAACTTTTCATTTAGTTGATGAAAATGCCAATATCGAAGAAGCGGTAAAAGGACATGTCCCTGTCGGTTCAATGCTAGTTAAGGGAGCTAACGAAAGTCATGGGGAGTATTATGTAGTTATAAAGAAAAAA
This sequence comes from Rickettsia akari str. Hartford, assembly GCF_000018205.1. Lineage (NCBI taxonomy): Bacteria > Pseudomonadati > Pseudomonadota > Alphaproteobacteria > Rickettsiales > Rickettsiaceae > Rickettsia > Rickettsia akari. Next base: position 822,778 of record NC_009881.1, read on the forward strand.
GTTGTTTTAGGTGGGGATCAACTTACAACTGCTTCAGCTTCTTTTGACCAAAATTCACAAGCGGTAGTTGCCTTTTCTTTCAATAATTTAGGTAGTAAAATATTCGGTGAAATAACAAAAAATAATATCGGTAAACGCCTTGCTATAGTTTTAGACAATAAATTACTAAGTGCTCCAACGATAAACGGAGCGATTATTGGCGGAAGCGGTATAATAACGGGAAATTTTACCGTTGAGTCGGCAAATGAACTTGCAATATTATTGCGTGCCGGTTCGCTCCCTGCCCCACTTAAAATTATTGAAGAGAGAAGTATAGGTCCAAATTTAGGTGCTGACTCTATAGAGTCGGGCAAAAAGGCATGGCTTATAGGATTTATAGCAGTTTGTATATTTATGGTTTGGTCTTACGGCGTGCTTGGTTTATTCGCCAATATAGCATTAAGCCTTGCATTGTTATATATTCTAGCTTTACTTTCACTTTTCCAAGCTACTTTAACTATGCCGGGAATTGCAGGAATAATACTAACTATGGGTATGGCTGTTGATGCTAATGTATTGATTTACGAAAGGATTAAAGAAGAATTGCATAAAGGTGTTTCTAATCTTTATGCCATTAGAACCGGTTTTGAATTTGCATTTGCTACTATCCTTGATTCTAACTTAACTACGTTAATTGTTGCTTTTTTACTTTATATATTCGGAGTCGGGGCAATAAAAGGTTTTGCCGTTGCATTAACGATCGGGATTATATCTTCAATGTTTTCGGCAATGATCATTACTAAATTGTTAATAGATATTTGGGTAAAATATTTTAAACCTAAGAAATTAGGTTTGGTGTAAAAGAGTAGACTTTGTGGTAGTCGTAGTTTTAACGTCATTGCGAGGAAAAACTTGCGTTGTTGCATAGCTCATTTATGTCATTCCCGCGTAGGCGGTAATCCAATATACTTTAAAGATTTTTAAAAAACTTTTTTAAAGGGCGCTTTACGCTGGATTACCGCCTACGCGGGAATGAGATCGAACGTATTACAACAAAACCTACAAGTGAGCTAGGATTACAACTAGAAAATTGGTAATATCTTATGAAAATGCAATCAAATATTATAAAAATAATTATCGTAATTAGCTTGTTAATAGGAGTAGGAGCACTATATTTGTTGTTATCTTTAAGCACACCTGAAAAACCGCTTGCCGGTCAAGTTAATATCTATGAAGATAACGTAAACATCGGCGGTGATTTTGAACTAATAGACCAAAATGGAGAGATATTTAATAGTGAAACGTTGAAAGGGAACTTAAGCCTTGTTTACTTTGGATTTACTAGTTGTCCTGATATATGCCCAACCTCTCTAAATAACATGACGAAAATTGTAGAAATTTTAAATAAACACAAAATAGATATTCTACCTATTTTTATCACTATTGATCCCAAACGTGATACACCTGAAGTGCTTAAAGAATATTTAAAACATTTTCATCCGAAATTTATAGGTCTTACCGGTAACGAACAGCAAATAAAAGATGTAGCTGATAAATTTAAGGTTTTCTATGCTCGTGTAAATGGTGATGATGACGACCCGAACTATATGCTTGATCATTCATCTTTTACCTATTTAATCGATGCAAATGGAAAATATCTAAAACATTTCTATTTAGATTCTTCACCTAAGGACATTATGGAGTTTTTAAGAAATGAATAATTATATATTGGTAGCGTATTTATTTACCTTCTTAACCTTATCCATACTATTAATCGTAATTTTTTTAAATTACAAGTCACTGAAAAATAAACAGAACTTTAATGCAAAAGAGAGTAAGAAATAGATTAATAACAATAATTATTTGTTTCTGCTCAGCTGCTCTCGGAATTAGTATAATACTTTACAATTTAGAGAAAAATATAGTATTTTTTTTGCCGCCGTCAAAAATTAATGAGATAGAAGAAGGCAAAGAGTTAAGAGTAGGCGGGCTTGTTAAAATAGACTCAATCAATAAAATTGCTGCTGATAAGATAAGTTTTGTTATTACCGATAATATTAAGGATTTAGATATATTATATCAAGGGGTCCTCCCTGCCCTATTTCGTGAAGGACAAGGAATTATTGCCATAGGGCAATTGTTGGACAGGAAATTTATAGCAAGGCAATTACTTGCAAAGCATGATGAAAATTACAGACCTCCGAGTTAAAGAACTCGGTGTCATACCGTGGCTTGACCACGGTATCCATAAAAACAACTTAAAACACAAGTTGTTTTTATATTTTTAACTAGATGACGTGGTCAAGCCACGGCATGACAAAAACAAAACGAAAAACATGTTTATAGATAAAATCAAAGCAAAAGCAAATGATGACGAAATAAACGTAATTATCGAAATTCCGATGAATAGCGGTCCAATCAAATACGAATTTGACAAAGAATCAGGAGCGGTTTTTGTTGATCGCTTTATGCAAACTACCATGAGCTATCCGTGTAATTACGGCTTTATTCCTCATACTCTTTCAAATGACGGTGATCCGGTAGATGTACTTGTCGTAGCTCATCATCCGGTAGTGCCTGGGTCGGTTATAAAATGCCGAGCAGTCGGCGTATTAATGATGGAAGATGAATCAGGACTCGATGAGAAAATTATCGCAGTACCAACCTCTAAACTCGATATTACTTTCGATCATATTAAAGAACTAGATGATTTATGTGAAATGCTAAAGAAACGTATCGTGCATTTCTTTGAGCATTATAAAGATTTAGAAAAAGGTAAATGGGTTAAGGTGAATGGATGGGAAAATAAAGCAAAAGCAGAAACTTTAATCAATGAAGGAATAGATAGGGTTAGTTAGAGGTACAGTAGTGCTGTCATACTGTGGCTTGATCACGGTATCCAGTAAAACATATAAAAATTTATTTTTATATGTTTATTCTATCAAGCTATGTACTGTCGGTAATAACGTTTAGATTATTTTTTCTGGATCCTGTATACAAGCCACGGTATGACAGAGGTAAAACTAATCCACGCAAACAATATATCTTTACAATAACGTATCTATAAAAAACAGTAATATTAATAAAACAGTGACATTATTTCGTTCAGGAGTCATAGTAGCTTTTTTTACACTAATTTCTCGTATATTCGGGCTTGTGCGTGAACAATTTATCGCATCATTATTTGGCTCTACGCCTATGGGTGATAGCATTAATATTGCTTTTAAACTACCGAATCTATTTAGAAGAATTTTTGCAGAAGGGGCATTATCAAGCGTATTCATTCCTATTTATAATGAAAAAATGCTTATTTCTAAGAAAGCCGCTAATAATTTTTCAGGCGAGGTATTTACCCTGCTACTTCTAACATTAATAGTAATAATAGCATTAATACAAATCTTCATGCCACAATTAATGTTGTTTATTGCTCCTGGATTTCACGGTAAAAAAGAAAAATTCGAGCTTACGGTATTTTTATGCCGCATTACAATGCCTTATTTAATATTTGTTTCATTAACAGCTCTACTTGGCGGAATATTAAACTCTGTAAAGAAATTTGCAGCCTTTGCTTTTTCACCGGTTATTTTAAGTATATGCGTAATAATTTTTACTTTAACATTTGATAATTATATAGAGTCTACTACCTCAATTAGCTTATCTTTAATAATTGCCGGAATATTACAAGTTTCTTTTATGTTTGTTTGTGTAAAAAGATCAGATTTAAACTTTCCAATAATTTTTAACCCAAGCGATCCCGATGTAAAAAAGCTTTTGATTAATATGGGACCGGCAACTATTAGCTCCGGCGTACAGCAATTAAATCTTTTCATATCCCAATCTATTGCTAGCTTTATTGAAGGTGCTATTTCTATATTATCTTATGCCGACCGGATATATCAATTTCCTTTATCGATAATAGGTACTAGCTTTGCTACTATATTGCTACCTGAGCTGTCAAAAATCTATAAATCAAATGATATAATAGCTGCAAAAAAAATACAGAATAATGCTATTAGAATGGGGCTGTTATTATCACTGCCTGCAACATTCGGTATTATCATTCTATCTAATCCGATTATTAATATAATTTATGAAAGAGGAGTATTCACGCCTCAAGATACTACAAATACAGCCGAGGCTATTTCTGCATTTGCATTAGGACTTCCTGCTTTTATTTTGGCAAAAATTTTAACTCCTATTTTTTATGCTAACGGAGATACTAAAACACCGCTCAAAATAACCTTATTTTCAATCATAATTAATACCGATATGAATCTATTATTAATGGATTCTTTGAAACATATCGGTATTGCAGTCAGTACATCTATTGCAGCTTGGTATAATCTAGGTTTATTATATAGCTATACTACAAAACAAAATAAGCTTCATATAGAAGCCGGTATAAAACTTTTTTGCGGTAAAATTTTGTTATGCTGTACATTAATGTCTATTATAATTGCTTTAATAAAACATTATTATTTAGAATATTTTTATTCGGAATATTTCCTGATTAAGGTCTGTATGCTAGGTAGTACAATTGCAGTGGGAATGGGAACATTTTTCGGCACAGCATATTTATTAAAAGTGGTCAATTATGATAATAACAAAAAATAAATCAAATTATCAGGATTTGCTAAAAACCTTAGCTATTATAGCCATGAGCATTGATCATGTGGGTTTATATCTATATCCTGAATTAACGGTTATGCGAATTATAGGTCGCACGGCTATGCCGATATTTTGCTTTTTTGCCGGTTACAATTTTCATGATAAGCCAAAAACTAGAATAATAATATGCGGAGTTTTGCTACAAATATATACTACTGTACTATTTAAACAGTTTTTTACTACACATATTCTAATCTCTATCTATCTAGGGCAATGGTATATTTATTATTTTCGTAATTCTTTAACTCGCTTTTTCTATAGTGGTTATTGCAATGTAGTGATAATGGTAATATTGTGGTATATTAGCTGGGCTTTGATTGATTACGGGACTCTTGTGATTGCTATAATGATACTTGGATTTATTGCAAAACATGAGCAGATAAATTTCAAACTTTGCGGTTTTATAGCAATTTTTGCTTCCCTAGTGCATTCAACTCTTTTTACTCTTGCGATTCCCTTTAGTGATTTTAATTTTTCAAATACTGACTTAATTTTAAACCTTACTTTTTTAACAATTACTTACATATTAATGATCTCAAGAGATTACTCACAAAAAATACCAATAAATCTCAAATGGATAAGTCGTAATGTTATATATATCTATTGTATACAAATTATAATCTTACAATTCATATTCATTTATAAATACACATATGGTTTTAAAAATTGGTAGATAAACATTAATAATTAGTGACAGCGTAATTTAGTTAATATTAATATATTTAAATAAATTGATCATTAAATATATGAATATAATAGATCGCTTAATTTTGGATAATGAACAATATAAAGAGCAATTTAGAAACAATAAACTTTTTAAAATTAAGTTAGATAGTACCATACGAAAAAATAAATTTCTTATACATTTTCGGATTTGGTCAGACGCATTTCAAAAAATGGTATTAGCAAGAGTAGTGTTTTCTGAAACAACAGAATTTAAACAACTTGCATGGGAGCATCTTACCGATGAATTTGGACATAATATAGAATTATCCCAAAATCTAGAAAATGGTGAAGAAGTTACAGATTCTATTTTTGAGGCCTTAGGTTCTTGGTTTACACTAAAAATGATGACTCTTGGAGATAGTGAGCGAGTTGTTCTTGTCCATTTAGTAATAGAGTCTTGTGCTACTATATTCTATGAAAAACTGGGATCAATATTTTTAAATCATAAGTCAGCAAAACATTTCAAAACACATATGCATCTTGATCCTGAACATGAACAAATGGGAATAGATTTATTAAAACAAATAAATATTAATGATTTTTCTTTACTCACTATTCAAAAAAAAGGCTGGGATATGATGGACGCTCTGTTTACTAGGCTTGCGGAAATTACACAGGACTAATTGGATAATAGTGTATCAGTAAATAAATTTTAACCGAATATTATAAATAGCAAAAATAACAACTAATTAATTGACATTTAGAGCCATTATATGTATATTACTATGTCTTATTTGTATATAAAAAATTTTTAATATATAAGCTATACGGATATTAAGTAGTATTAATGAATTAAGTTATGCCGATACTACACGTACTAATAGCAACACCAAAAAGCATTTTGAATAACTTACTTATAAATCAGATTAGCTGCTACTATACGGGCTTATAATGCTGTAAATACTCTAGATGAAGCTTTCAAAACTTCATTACAAAATAATTCTTATAAAACTGTAAAATTACTACTTTCATCTGGTTAACTTCATCTTCATTATAAGGACACCGCAGGAAATTCAGTTTTAATGAATATACTTCAATCACAAAATACTCCTATACTAAAATAAAAAATTATTTTAGTAAGGCAAACGCGGAAACTGATTTTAAATTATTTCCTTTAATACCTAATAATAGCTGTCATACAATTTATGAGATTGCTGCAGTAGCAGACAGTAAAAGATTTCAAAAATTCTTTATCATAAAATAGCAGAGCTGCATGATTTTAATAAAATAGGAGTTCAATCATTAAAGGATATGCATCCGTCTTATTATACACTTTATCCTAATAACCTAGATACTCCACATGAGATGGAATTAAATTGAGAAATACTGTTACCAACAGTACATACAGAATAAAAACATAATACAATACTAATAGCTTGAGTATCAGTATTTGGTACAGCCACTAGTGTACGAACGTTGCTACATCGTCATGGCAAAGCTATAAAGTGGCTGCGGCAATGACGAAAATCATTAAACCTAAACCAATTCACTTACTTGCGATTTGGCGAAAAGCCTTATCTGAAAGTTAATAAAATTTAAATTACCTTTTGAACATATTGCCGCAAATTTATGAGCTTTAAGTAATAGATCATAATCTTCTGCCAAATCAGCAAAGAAAAACTCCATTTCACCGCTTTGCTTTACTCCTAAAACCTCACCGCTACCTCGCAGTTTTAAATCCTGCTCAGCAATATAAAACCCATCATTAGTTTGTTTCATTATCTCAAACCTACCTCGTGCAACTTTTCCAAGCCTTTTAGGATTATAGAGCAATATACAATATGACTGCAACGAGCCTCGCCCTACTCTACCTCTAAGCTGATGCAACTGAGCGAGACCAAATCTCTCAGCGTTTTCAATAATGATCAAAGTCGCTTCAGGCACGTCTATTCCGACTTCAATAACAGTTGTTGCAACTAATATCTTAATTTCACCTGCCTTAAACTGCTTCATTATTTGCTCTTTCTGCTCGTTCTTCATCTTACCGTGAATAATACCGGTATAACCTTGATATATATTTTCGATAGAGTTAAAACGATTAATCACATCCATTAATAAACTATCCTCTTGCTCCTCCTCCATTGTCATCCCGTGGCTCCTACACAGGATCCAGTCTTTTTTAATTTTTTTCTGTATACCGGGGTCAAGCCTCGGTATGACATCATGGGAGGGACTCTGCTCTACCAATGGACAAATCCAATATACCCGCTCACCTGCTATAAGCTTCTTATTTATCGATTCGATAATATGTTCTATCTTATTAACTGACATGGTATTTGTAGCGATAGGCAAACGATTTTTTGGCTTACCCATTAGCTTTGAGATACTCATATCACCAAACATAGTAAGTGCAAGACTACGAGGAATCGGCGTTGCGGTCATAACTAAAACATCGGGATTTAGTCCTTTATTTATCAGGTTCAAACGCTGCTGTACCCCAAATCTATGCTGCTCATCGATCACTATATAACCTAGCTTCTTAAAGCTTACTTTCTCTTGAAATAAAGCATGAGTACCGACTAATATATCAATCTCGCCGTTTTTGAGCTGCTGCATGATATTTTTTCGAGCTGCCCCAAGGATTTTACCGGTAAGTAACGCAATTCTTATATTAGTATTTTTTAAAGCTTTAACACAAAACTCATAATGCTGATTGGCAAGCAAATCGGTTGGAGCCATAAGCGTTGCTTGAAATCCAGCTTTTACCACATTTACAATCGTAAGCAAAGCTACCAGAGTTTTACCGGAGCCAACATCACCTTGCAGTAATTTCATCATTTCTACTTTATCGCTTTGCTCAAACTCTATTTCTTCTATGACTTGCTTTTGATACTGCGTTAACTCAAATCCTAACTCATTTAATATATTTGCTTGAATAGCTGCAGCTTTCATGTAAATATTACCTTGTCTTCTACTCATTTGTGTACGTACATTAAAAAGAGATATTTGATTGGCGATTAGTTCTTTGGCTGCTAGTTGTTTTTTGAACGACTCAGTGTCATACCTACTAGATTTGTCCTGTGTCATCCCGCGACTTGAGCGCGGGATCCAGTCTTTTTTTATGCTTTTATTGATACCGTGGTCAAGCAACTGTATGACAACCTCTCTTACATGCAAAACATTCAAACTCTGCAATATCTCATCCAAATATTCTTTCACTTCTTTATCTTCCACCACTTTACACTTCTCTTCAAATATCTCTATTGCTTTTATAATATATGAATATAGCTGCTTGTTACTAAGCAAGTATGTCAGGGAATAAATCGGCTCTATTTCTTTTGCAAGTTTAGGATTCGTAATAAATTCAGGATGCGAAATCTGCAAATAATGATCAAAAAATTGTACTTTACCGCTAATAATATGCTTTGTTCCGACTTTCAGCTTATTAAAAATAAACGGTGGTGGTTTATGAAAAAACACTAATAACAAAGAACCGGTATCATGGCTAGCCGTAATTTTTAAAGGCTGATTACTTTTTTTCGGTAAATTAACACTCTCAATTACAATTTCCGTTTGTATTATTTCCCCGTCTCTGACTTCCGTTAAATTGGGCCATAATATTTTATTTTTGTATGACACAGGTAGATAAAATAATAAATCACGAATATTATTAATACCGAGCCTCTTCAAAGCATATACGGTATCTTCACGTATATTGATGAACGTTTTTATGGAAGAAAATAAAAATTTTTCTAGAATAGTTAGCATATATTTTAAAGAATCTAAAACATATATTCTAAATGATTTTGCTAAGAAAATTAATAAGAATTTTTAGTTTACATGATTATATTTGTTTGCTATTTTATAAAATAAATTAATAGAGGTTAATATGTTTACTAATCCACAAGAAATTTATATACTGTAGAAGAATTAGGAAGTAAATTCCAAACAGCAATGAAGGCAGATAATGTAGAAGATTTAAAAAATTAATAATTAATGTTTGAAATTACTAACGTTATCGATATACCACGTATACAGCCTAACTTCAATATAATATTAGATGAAAAAGTCTTATAAAAATCGCTAAACTTGATCCTATCATCTACCTAGTTTTTCTTACTAAGATATGTTTACCCTCAGAACAACTGCACTCCTCTATTGTATACAAAGCTTTCATAGATTGTATCCAAAATTTCAAGAAATAACAGCAATTTACACTTTATTATTACTCAGCTTAACGTGTAATCAATACCTTTATGAAGGAATAACAGGAAAGATAAAAAAGTAAATAATCTTTTACGCTACATGCATTTAGATTAAGAAGCATTTAATATAGCTATGGATCAAGGTGGAGCAATTAAAGATTTTATATGTCAAAAAGATAAGAAACTACACCATAGTGAATTTTCTAAGAATTATCTTACAGGTGAAACACAAGTAGATATTGCAGGGGATTCAGAAAGTCATTCGTAATAAATATAGTTACATTGATAAAAGTCGTTATTGCGAGGAATTTACGCACCAATTGACGAAGCAATCCAGTAAAATATAGCATTTTTACTATTTTTACTGGATTACCACGCTCCTTTTAGTCGCTCGTAATGACGGAGCGATATCCACGCTGGCAACGCCGCTTCACAATGATGTTTTTTGCAATGCTTATAAATCTAATTTTAACCCTGCTCTAAGAATAGCTGAGGATTTCAAAGGCATACCTTCTAGAAAACCAGCTGTTTTGTAGCCGCCTGAGCCAACTATCTTAAATGTTTCATTTAAGCTAAGCTCAAAATTAACTGCCCCAAATCCACCTTGTTTACAGCTCTCTTTTAAAGGAGTAGCGGTTAACATTTTAGGCTGATTCCAAAATGCAGCTTCTAAACCTAAACCGCCAAAATCGAATTCGATCAATTGATTTGCTTTAACCCCAACACCGTAAGACTTAAATTTCTGATTTTTGCCGTAATTAATATTAACTTGAATATATTTATTATCAACAACAAAATGGTTAACTAAACCACGCTCTAAACCGTATGGAGCAAGTATCGCTCTGGTCGCAGGTAAATATTTCACTTCTCCCAACTCAAACATTGGAATATTATTAAGATCTTGATTCATTATAAATGAATATCCTGAATAGAATAAAAACGGATCAAATAAATCTAAACAAGCATATGAACGAAGTTTATTTTTAGTAATATAATTTTCACCGTATATGGAGTTAATCACTTTTACATATGCATTCATATCATTACCGTCTTTATCTTTAGCGTTAAACTTAGTACTAAAAATATAAACTGCTTGATCTAGTCTTGCGACTAAATAACCTATACCGTAAGTAGGGTTAATTTTGTTACTTGTCATATATCTATCTTTAATATTTTCAGATAACAAATAGCTTGCTTGAACCCCACCTGTATCTACAGCAATGCGCTTATGAACTTGAAAAGCATTAAGATTGTTAACTTTCAAATGTGTTGTACCACTAAAAGGACCTACTTCATATTTTGTTACTTTTAAATCAAATTCTCTTGCTCTTGCTCCATGACCTCCTATTTCATGATTACCTACCATAATCCAAGATGCAGCAGTAAATCTTGTAATATAACTTAATATATTCATAGCGATATGATCTGAATCGGCAAATATAGCATCATCTAATTGACGGTAACCTTCAAGTAATGACATAGCAGCATCGCTACTCGCTCTTGAGGACATATCTTTATCATAAGTAACTATATAGCTATAACTTTTTTTAGAATTTTCTTGAATTGCCATATCGTCATCAATATTTGATGTAGTTGCCAATACTGTTGATGAATACAAAAAACAAGCCGCAATAGTTAAATTTAATTTATTTAATTTCATAGTATTATTAATTTTTGTTAATCGTAAGTAGCCACGATATATACTATTTTTAAATTTGTAAAGTATTTTTTTAACATACCAAACTTTTGTATGTCCTTGACTTCTTTTAAATCCTCATAATTTCTTAAATCTAATAGATACTAAATAATTGAAAATTTATGAATAGAATCTATCCTTCGACTGAAGCTGCTCTTGAAGGACTTCTTTATGACGGCATGACTATCATGTCAGGCGGATTCGGTCTATGTGGTATTCCCGAAAATCTAATAAATGCACTTCTTAAAAGCAATATTCAAAATTTAACTATTATAAGCAATAATTGCGGTGTTGATAATTTTGGACTTGTGCTTCTTCTTCAAAATAAACAAATAAAAAAATGATTTCTTCCTATGTCGGAGAAAATAAGCTTTTTGAGCAACAATATCTTGATAAAGTACTTGAGCTTGAATTAAACCCATAAGAAACTTTAGCTGAACGCATTAGAGCAGCGCGCATAGGCATTCCGGCTTTTTATACTAAAACAGGTATAGGTACAATAGTTGAAGGAGGTAAAGAAACAAAGGAGTTTAATGGCGAAAAATATATAATGGAAACAGCACTTCAAGCTGACATTGCTATTAACTAAATGCTTTAAAGCCGATAAAAGCGGCAACGTAATTTACAATAAAACTGCAAGAAACTTTAATGCAGTCATGGCAGGAGCAGCAAAAACCACAATTTGTGAAGTAGAAGAAATAGTCAATATAGGAGAGCTAGAACCTGATAATATTCATACACCTAATATTTTCATACAGCGATTAATAGTAGGTAAGAAATATGAAAAACGTATTGAACAATTAACTGTTAGAGAAAAATAAATATGTCTTGTACTAAAGAACAAATGTACAAAATAACCGCAGAAGAGCTTAAAGATTGGTCATATGTCAACGTGGGTATAGGTATCCCTACTCTTGTTACAAAGTATATACCTAAAGGAATGAATGTAATATTTCAAAGCGAGAACGGTATGCTTGGTATAGGACAATTTTCCTTACACAGGAGAAGAAGATCCTGATTTAATTAATGCCTGTACTATTACTGCTCTACCTGACAGTAGATATTTTGATAGTGCCTTTTCATTTGGGATGATTAGAGGTTCGCATGTCGATTTAACTATTTTAGGTGCTATGCAAGTCTTACAAAAAGGCGATCTTGCCAACTGGACTATTCCAGGTAAAATAGTTAAAGGTATGGGAGGAGCTATGAATTTAGTCGCTAACACCAAAAGAGTAGTTATTATAATGGAACATAACGCAAAAGACGGCAGTGCTAAATTATTAAAAGAATGCACTTTTCCATTCACAGGCAAAAAAGTAGTTAACAGAATCATTACCGATCTTGGAATTTTTGATATTGATAAAGATGAAATGATATTAGTTAGAAAGGGTGACGATGTTACTATTGATGAGCTAAAGTCTAAAACTGGAGCCGAGTTTATTGTATGCTTATAAGAGATGTGTGTTTAGTATGGACCGGTTCATGTCATTCCCGCGTAGGCTTGAATCCAGTACTTTCAAGATTGTTAAAAGCTCTATTTAATCTAGCTTTATGATAGGGCCTACGCGGGAATGACATAGGAAGCCTGTGGGTAACACCATGAAAAGCAAAATGAATTGTAATATTTATATAGAAAAGAAAATCGTTAAAGTAACTATCGTATATTATAATGAATATGGTCATGCTGCAAAAGTAGCTGAAGAAATACACAAGAGCGTAAAAGCAGCAAGAGCAAATGTTTCTATTATACAAATAAATAATGACAAACTTGATAATACCGATTGGGATTTATTAGACAATGCATATACTATCATTTTTGGAGTCCATACCTATATGGGTAGTTTAGCCGGATCATTTAAAATATTTATGGAAGCTACCTCAACTAGATAGACACAACAAAAATGGAAAGATAAAATAGCTGCAGCTTTTACTAATTCTATTTCTTATTTAGGCGATCAGTTATGCGGTATTCAACAGATATTTCACTTCACTATTCAGCATTGTATGATCTGGATCGGGTAAGCTGAAAGCTCACCAAATTTTACCGATCATGATATGCCTGATCCTGATAAAATTAACCGCTTCTGTGTATCTTGTCAGGACTTATGACTCAATCTAACCATAAATCTTCCCCTAATATTGCTCCTAGCCAAGGCGATCTAAAAACTGCTAATTTATTTGGTAAAAGAATAGTTGAAGTGACTAAGAAGTTTAAAAGGTAGACCCCGAATCGTCATTGTGCAGACATTGTATAGCAATTGACGAAGCAATCCAGTAAAAAATTCTTATTTACAAAATTTTTTTAATTATTTTCTGGATTGCCACGTCACATACGGCTCCTCGCAATGACGGCTTAGGTATCCACACAACAAAGCATACTTAAAGATTAACTTCTAACAAATGATGGTTTTTGTGAACTCCTATTACTTAGAATCTTTTGAGCATGCGTAGTCCTTTTACCATCTCGTTCTCTTCGATTTTTTAGAGCCTTTGGTTTATCGCTATTAACACTAATATCACTCCAGTTACCACTATCACTATCGCTTTCACTTCCACTACTGCTGCTATCACTCATCTCCATAGCAACTCTGCGTGCTAAAATTGATGCAACTCCATTAGGTTGATTAACATTCTTAGCAGGCTTACTATGAGAATGTGCAACCGGTTTTCCTGTATTAGGATCAAATGCAACTTTTCTTAGTTTGTGTTCACCTCTTATAGACTGCAGCAATAAATCTCTAGAATCTTGTATCTTAACATCCGTTTTTTCAACTTTTCTTAGATTGTTTGGTCCTGCTATTTCTCTCATTAAATCAGAAGTATCTAGAGAAGGACGTTGTTGATTTTCCAGTTTTTTAACCGTAGTAACGCCTACAGGCTTAGATAATGCATCAGTTTGAGCCGTAGGCATAGGGGGCGGCGGTGGCGGTGGCGGTGGCGGAATGTTATTTTTCGATAAAGGCGGGGGTGATGGAATATTATTTTGTGATAAAAGAGGAGGCCTTGTTATATTATTTTCCAAAGGTTTAGCGATGGACGAGGTGGTTAAGATTGGCTCCTTTTTTGAAGTCATATGATTTGCAAAATTACTTACTATATTTTTTAACTCCTCATTGTCAGGTAACTTTGAAATTATATCATTAATATTTCTTTCCTTATTTTCAATTAATTCCTCAAATTTATGCTTCGTTTTATATAATTGTTCATCAATCTTTCTAATTGTTCTAGTATTACTTTCTTTGTTTTTTGCTAAAATCTTCTCCTTATTATTTACAAAAACATTTTTAACATTTTGCCAAATATTATTTAATTTTTCAAAAAATGTATAAGGTATTTCTTCTCTAATTTCAGCAACCTGTTTTTGTATTTCTTTAAGCTCTTTGATATTAGAATTCTCGGATATTAAATTTTGGATGTTTTGTCTTGTAGCATTTAAAGAATTATATTGTTTCTCTAGTTCTTCAGCATTAATGAATTGTAAAGGATTTGTAATATGTAGAGCTGAGAATCTTTCAGGTTTGCTCTTATAGCTAAAATATACTTCTGATAATCTTTCTCTTTGCTCTTTAGATAAATCTTTCTTTGTTAAATCCTTAAAATTTTTTGCGATTTCTTCTTGTAATTCTTGCTTTAACGGTGCAGATTTTGCCGCTATATTATATATCTTATTATCAATACTTTTTAATACTTTGTTATTATATTTTATCGCTTCATTTGTTAACTGTTCTTCACTCTTTACAAAAATATACTTTACGTTAGAAACTGTTTTTACAAGTCTTTTAAACCAAGGCAACGATCTATTATGTTCTTTTGCTAGTTCTTTAGTTTTATTTTGTATTTCGATTAAACCTTGCAACTTCTTATTTTGTGTGCATAATTCATTTACTTGGCTTAATATAGCATTTAAAGCATTATTTTCTTGTGCTAATAATTTATTTATATCTATTTCCTGAGCCACGCCATACACCTACTATAAATTAATGTCAGCATTATAGTAAATTTCTTGTACAAAATCAAAGAGAACGTTAATTTATGTTATATTTAACGTAATTTTAATGATGATAAGCCTATAAGAGCGAATATAACCGAAATAATCCAAAATCTTATTACGACTTTTGATTCCGCCCAACCGTGTTTTTCAAAATGATGATGGAGCGGTGCCATTTTAAATATTCTTTTTCCTTGAGTAGCTTTAAAATAATATACTTGTAAAATAACAGATGCCGTTTCAATAACAAATAAGCCGCCGACAATAGCTAAAACTATTTCATGCTTAGTAATGACGCTAATAATTCCAAGTACACCACCAAGACTTAAACTACCGGTATCACCCATAAAAACTTCTGCCGGTTGTGCATTAAACCACAAAAATCCAAGACAGCTACCAACTAATCCAGCACACAATACTGTTAACTCCCCAGTATTAGGTATATAAGTTAACTGCAAGTAATGCGAGTAAATTAGATTTCCTACTAAATAACTTATTAAAGCAAAAGAACCAGCAGTAAAAGCAATAGGAACGGTAGCAAGACCATCAAGCCCATCCGTTAGATTCACTGCATTAGAAGAGCCGACTATAACAAATATAGCAAACACTATATAAAAATAACCAAGATCCAAATTTAAATTTTTAAAAAACGGTACATTAAGCAAATGACTTGGATTTTTATCTAGATATTCTAGTAAAACACATATAATTAAGCTAATAATTCCTTGCAGTACAAGCTTACTTTTGCCTCTGACCCCGTAATGGTTATTTTTAGTTACCTTAGCATAATCATCCATAAATCCTATAATACCGAAGCTAATAAAACCAAATAACGTAATCCAAATATATTGATTAGTTAAATCAGCAAGTAATAAAGTAGAAAGACCACTAGACAAAATAATCATAATGCCTCCCATTGTCGGAGTACCTGCTTTTGTTTGATGCGATTCAGGTCCGTCTGAGCGTATAGGCTGACCGTTTTTTTGAAGCGATCGCAGAAATTTTATTAATATCGGACCCATTATAAAACTAAGGCTTAGAGTTATAATAATAGCAAGACCGCTACGAAAAGTAATATAGTGAAATAAATTGGCTATATGTGAATTATGAATGTGAGGAAGTAAAAGATTGTACAACATTTGTAGATTTAAATTAGAAAGTATATTTAAGGTATTATTTGTATAGCTAGAAAAACGCACTCGATGTCATACCGCGATCAAGTCGCAGGATGACAACCATTGTACCAAACCACACAACATTAAAAATATCCTAGTGTATTTATTTATAATAATCAACAATCTTATCAAGTTTTAGACCTCTTGAACCTTTTATTAAGATAAGATCATTACCTTTAAATAAATCCGTAATATGTGTAATTAATTCATCAACATTTTTAAAGTATTTTTTAGCTATCTTGGAAGGAAGTAAATCATAAATATATTTAGTATTTACTCCTACTAAATAGATCTTAGAACAACCGACATCTAATATATAAGGCACTAGTTCCTCATGTAACAGTTTAGAATTTTTCCCTAACTCTAGCATATCGCCTATTATAGCGGTTTTATTCTCAGCCATTACTTGCTTTAAATATTCTAATGCAGCTTGCATTGACTTGGGACTTGCGTTATAGTAATCACAAATTACACGAGCATTTTGTATATTGATAATATCCCCTCTTCCTTTAGTAGGATAAATATTTGCTAAGTGATTTGCAGCTATCTCTATATCTTTACCTAATATATCGATAATTAAAAGTACCACGGTGTAATTTTTTGCAAAATGCCTAGGAATGAACGGTATAGTGATCTCTAAGGATTTATTATTTATCTTATATTTTAAGCGGACTTGCGCTCCTAGGTGCTCATATAAAACTAATTGTGCATGTGTATTATGCAATATGCCGAAGTTATATACCCTATCAATATAAAGGTTTTTTAATATCGATAATATTTTGCTATAACAATTAGTATCGGCATTAATAACAGCAATATCATTTTTGCTAAAATTTTCAAAAATCTCACATTTAGCTTCAGCTATCTCTTCAAGCGAGTTAAAAAACTCTAAATGAGCTTCCGAAATATTAGTAATCACAGCAATATTCGGCTTTAATATTTGAACCAGTTCCCTTATCTCGCCTTTATGGTTCATACCAAGCTCCAGAATAGCATATTCCATATCATCAGCCATTGATGCAAGATTAATAAGTAACCCCAAATAGTTATTAAAGTTGCCTCTACCTGCAAAAACTAACGAATCATGTTGTAATAATATTTTTAATGCTTCTTTAGTGGAAGTTTTACCGACACTACCAGTTATAGCTATAAATTTAGCTTTTGAATTCTCTCGTTTATATAGAGCCATTTTTTTTAGAGCTTCAAAACAATCATCGACTAAGAGAATTTTATCTTTATCTGTTATCTCTACTTGCTTACTAACAATTACGGCTGCCGCCCCTTTATCTATAGCATCTAGAGCATAATCATGACCGTCTCTATTACCTTTAAGTGCTATAAATAAGTCACCTTTTTTAACATCTTTAGAGTTTAATTGTACCTCATTACAATTGATAGAATTAGAGATTGTTATACCAAGAGCAAAACTTAAAGTTTTAGAGTTCCAGATCATATGTTTTTGTTATTTATGTGTTGTTGTATGGCTTGTTTATGTCATGCCCGCATGGCATTGCCCACGTAGATGCCAAACCCGTCATTGCGAGCGACTGTAAGGAGCGTGGTAATCTCAGGATTTTGGCATGGGATTGCTGCGTCAATGCTTTGCCTTTCCTTGCAATAACGTTAGTTTCCCTACAATTTCAGCATCATCAAAAGGTAATTTCTTATCTCCTATAATTTGGTAATTTTCATGACCTTTGCCGGCAATTAATAAAATATCATCTTGTTTTAAATTATTTATACCATATTTAATAGCCTCTTCTCTATTTGCAATTTCCATATAATCCGCTTTCTCTATACAGCTTATGATTTCGGCTCTGATCAGTTTTGGATCTTCATGACGTGGGTTGTCATCGGTAATTATTACGGTATCGGCAAGTTTGGCGGCTATTTGCCCCATAAGACTTCTCTTTGTTTTATCACGATTACCGCCGCAACCAAAAACCACGATTAACTTACTATCACGTAATTTAATATTTTTCAGCTCTGTTAAAGCTTTTTCAAGAGCATCCGGAGTATGGGAATAATCAACGAAAATATTAGTGTTATCTATCCTTTCCATTCTGCCTTTTACCGGTTTAACTTGCGTTAGAATTTCAACTATTTTATTAAAATCACATCCGATATAATGAATGCTAAGAGCGGCAATTAACAAATTGCTAGCCTGAAAACTACCGATTATAGAGGTATTAAAACTACATTCTCTATTATTAAATGCAAAACTAATATTTTGTCCTTTTAAAGAACCATTAATTTTAGTTATTTGTACATCACCTTTTTTTCCAACAGTGATAAATTTAATATTATGGTTAAGCAGATAATCTTTAATAAACTCTATTTCTTCTATATCAGAATTTAATATTGCAAGACCGCCTTGTAATAAATGCTCAGTAAATAATTTCAGTTTGGCTAATAAATAATTTTCTTTTGTATAGTGATAGTCTAGATGATCCTGACTAAAGCTAGTAAAACATGCGATATTTACTTTTATTTCCCCAAGTCTTGCTTGATTAAGACCATGACTAGAAGCTTCAAAAGCCAAATATTCTATATTGTTTTCAGCTAAATTATGTGCAATTTTTCTAAAGCTTAAATAATCAAGTGTGGTTAATTCCGTCACATCATTTATAAGATTATCGCATCCAAAAATCTCTACACCTATCGTGCCGATAGATGCGGCTTTTTTTCCAAGTAATGAATATGTTTGAGCTATATAGGACACTACCGAGCTTTTGCCGTTAGTACCGGTTACGGCTATCAAATTCTTTGGTTTCTTAGGATAAAAAATTTCTATAGCTTCATATAAAGCTGCTTGTACATCTTCTACGTAGATTATTTTATCTATAGTAGCACTTTTTTTATTGTCCGTAATGACTAATGCTACCGCCTGATTTAAAGCATCATTTATAAAATCATTTACATCGACATTTTGTCCCTTAAGCACAAAAAAGACATCATTCTCCTTAACGGTTTTAGAATTAATCGACAAACCTTTTACTTTATATTGTTTAAATAATTGTTTTAGGTTATAGCGCATGTTTATTATGTTAAAAAATGTTACTGTCATTGCGAGAAGAATTACGTAGTAATTCGACACAGCAATCCAGTAAAAAATTCTGTAAATCAGCATTTTTTTAATTATTTTTCTAGATTGCCGCGTCGCTTCGCTCCTCGCAATGACGACCTAGGTATATACGCAGGCAACGCAGAGCTAGGAATTACATCGAGTCTACGCCTCCGATAAATTCCAAAGTAACTGATTTGCCTCAGTAATTATATTTTTATCTACTAATTTCTTAATATATACTAATTTATTATCCGGCTTTATTTTTACCTGATTAGAGTAAATACTAACGAATTTCAAAATTTTATCGGTCATATCGGCATTTTTATAAAATTTAATCACAAATCCGTTATCTCCTGAATCTAAATTCTCAATGTTTAACTTAAAGCATAATAGTTTTATTTTTACAATATCAAGTAAATTATTAAATTCAATCGGTAGTGAGCCGAATCTATCAATCATCTCATCTTTAAATTTTTCTACTTCTATCTCATTGCTTAAATTACCTATTCTTCTATATAAACCAAGTTTAAGGGCTGAATCGGATATATAATGATCGGGAATAAAGACGGATAATCCTAAATTAATAGTCGGGATAAATAGCTGTTCCGAGACAATAGGTTCATCTTTAAAAATAGCTATTTGTTCTTCCAGCATTTCTTGATAGAGTTCCGTACCTACTTCTTTAATCTGTCCTGATTGTTCTTCACCTATCAAATTACCGAAGCCCCGTAAATCCATATCGTGACTTGCAATAGTAAAACCTGAACCTAAAGCACAACTATTTTGTATTATCTCTAAACGTCTTAATGAGTGCGATGTCATCTTTTTATGATTTGCTACCGTTAGATAGGCATAGCCCCGTACTTTACCTCGCCCTATCCGACCACGCAATTGATATAACTGGCTAAGCCCCAGCATATCGGCTTTATGTATAATCATGGTATTTGCTTCAGCTATATCAATTCCTGATTCTATAATAGTAGTTGAGACTAGTATATCGAATTTACCGGCATAAAACTCGCTCATAACCTCATCAATTTTACTCGGGGTCATTTTTCCGTGCGCTATTTTATAGCTTAACTCCGGCACAATGTGTTTTAATTGTTTTTCGATATCCTCTATATCTTTAATTCTTGAAACTACATAAAAGCTTCTTCCACCTCTAAAATGTTCGCGTAATAATGCATCTCTTATGATAACGGAATCAAACGGCATAACCATCGTCCGAACTTCCAACCTGTTTAGAGGCGGCGTTGCAATAATGCTAAGTTCTTTTAGACCGGTCATTGACATTTGCAGCGTTCGAGGAATCGGTGTTGCCGACATTGCAAGTACATGGGAAGAGGATTTTAGTGATTTAAGAAATTCTTTTTGACCAACACCGAAATGCTGTTCTTCATCGATTATTAACAATTTCAAATTAAAAAATTTTATATTTTTATGTAATAAAGAGTGAGTGCCTACTATTATATTTATTTTACCACTTTCAAGTTCTGCTCTTATAATCTTTGCTTCTTTAGAACTAACAACACTAGATAATTGTTTGATATTTAAACCAAAACCCTTGAACCTTTCTATGAACCTGGAAAAATGTTGACTACATAAAATAGTCGTCGGTACAACGACTGCTACTTGAGGTAAATGTTCATTTAGAGATTTTGCTACCATAAAGACAGCACGCATCGCTACCTCTGTTTTACCAAACCCGACATCACCGCATATTAACCTATCCATTAACAGACCGTTTCTTAGATCTTCTTTAATATCGTTTATAGCGGTTAACTGGTCTTCTGTTTCGCTGAAAGGAAAATTAGCACAAAATTTATCATATTCTTCAAGGTCAAATTCAACGGCAGCGCTGCTATTAAGTTTCCTTTTAGCTGCTATTTGTATTAAATGCAGTGCTATCTCTTTTATATGATTTTTAAGTTTCGCCTTAGTTCTTTGCCATGAGACGCTGCCAAGCTTATCAAGCTCCGCATTATCATTACCGTATTTCTTTATTACCTCTATATTTTCAACCGGTATATATAATTTATCATTGCCGGCATATAAAATCTTTAAAAAATCATGCAGCTTGCCTTTGATTTCTAACGCTTCTAGCTTTAGAAACTGCCCTATCCCATGATCTTTGTGAACAACAAATTCGCCTTCAACTAAATTATCAAGCTCCAACAAAATATTTTTAAGTTTTTTATTAGTATTTATAGGACTAGACTTTTCTTCTAATAATTCACTAGCGGCAATAAATAAATATTCTTTCGTATAAAAGCTTTGATTTAAAGGAATTATCCCGACATTTATTACTGAAGCCTTAGCCTCATCTAATTTATTTATCTCATTATATTTATATTCATAATTTTGAATTATGCTTTTAAGTCTCTCAAGACCACTTAAAGAAGCTGCACTTATTACGGCTTTTTTAGAAGAATGAACTTTAATAATTTCTAATAATTTATTAAAAACCGTTTTCTTTTCTATAAAACTTGTAGCGGCTATATTTTCAATTAAGCAAGCTTGCTCTGAGTTTTCAAAAGTAAGTAGTATATTATTTTTTTGTTCTAGTAATTCCGTTATTTCAGAAGCGGTAAAATATAAGATAGTTGGTGAAAGAGTGGGATAGAAACTATTAAATTTAAGTTTATTTCTCGCTGATCTTGCGGAATAAAAATCATTATAACTATGTTCAAACTCTAAAATGGCTTGTTTTGACAGATTATCGAATATGAAAATAGGATTGTTTAGGTAATCTACTAAACTAGAGCAGGAATCGTAAAATAACGGAAGTAATTGTTCATATCCTGCGAATTTTCTTCCAGATATTACCGCCTCATATAAAGGATTATCAGTATGATTAACTCCAAAATTTCGTAAGTAATTATTCTTAAAATTACTGATTGTTTCAGAATTTAAAACTATCTCATTTGCAGGACTAATAACGAGTTCCATACAAGATTTAGTTGAAATTTGCGTATCAATATCAAATTCTTTTATTGATTCAATATAATCCCAGCTAAAATTAATTCTATAAGCTTTAGGACCAGGCAATATTATATCAATGATTTCGCCTCTAACCGCAAATTCCCCAACATCGATGCTACTCGCATTTCTGGTAAAACTATTTTCTACTAGAAACATAGCAAGCTCATCCGTAGTAAATTTCATTTTAGGGGATAATTTCAAAAAATATTTAGACAAAAAATCTTTCGGCGGTAATTTGTTTAATAAGTTTGCTGCATGAGTGATGAGTAATTTACCATTATTATTATTCGTTGTTAGCTTGGTCAATGTTTCTGCACGTCTCGATAAGATATTTGTATTTGGTGACGTATGGTCGTAAGGGATAGTATCATAGCTTGGAAAGTAATAAATATTCTCATTAGAAGAAAAAAATAAAGCTTGCTTGTATAATTGCAACGCCTCCTCTTCATTATTAACACTCAAGATGAAATCTTGCTTAAGATTCTTAGTAAAATTATCAATTACAAAGAAAGACTTGGCAATCGTCGGAAATTTTTGTTGTAACATTCTACAGGAGTTTATATTCTTGCTATTTTGCGTAATTTATCCATTATTTCAGCATCTAGATAAGAAGGAGCAGAAGATTCATTATTGATCCAATTATAAATGTCATTATCGTTTTGATCAAGTATTAAAGTATAGCATTCAAGTTTTTTTTCATCCATTAAGGATAGGTACTTTTCGGCAAAACTACCGAGTATATAATCCATTTCTTTGCAACTGCGATTTTTACTACGGTAAAAAAGTTTCTTTTGTAAAGAGTTTTTATTTAATTTATTCATCTATAATATCTTGCAAAATTTTTTTATAATAATATTATTAAAACTACTAAGGGTCTATGAACAAAATTTGAATTATTTATATTTTAAGATATTTTTAAACGAAATTTAATAGGATTTTTACAGCAATAGCTGTTTCTATTTCAAAAAAATCTTATAATTTGCAACAAAAAAGCACTAAAATAGATTATTTTAAATTTTGTTTATAGAACCACCAAGATCATTTTAAAATACTTTAATAATTAAGCACTCTAATAAATCCGTGTTACATGGGTGGAATTCTATTAGCTTTTATTATCAATAACAGCAAAAAAGCGTAAATATGTCGGTTCAAAATATCTGTTCTACAAAAGCTTATGATATACTCATTTCAAATGATAATACTTTCCTTGTGGATGTGAGAACTAGAGAAGAGCGGCAACAAGTTGGGATGCCTCATTTAGCTAATAAAAATAATGTAATCTTTCTAAACCTACAATTGAATAAAGATTTTGAAGATAATTTTTTATCTATTATGAACGATAAAATAGGTGCAGCAATATTTTTTCTGTGTCGTTCAGGATATAGGTCATTTATTGCGGCAAATTTTATAGCTAATATTGGTTATAAAAATTGTTATAATATTAGTGACGGCTTTGAAGGGAATAATCAAGACAAAGGCTGGAAACAAAATAACTTACCGTGGCAGTTTTAAGTGAATACTAATCAAATAATTTTAACAGATCAAGGGGATAATTATGTAAATCTCTGGAGTCACGTGGCTCAAGATCTTTACAATCATTACGGTGAAACTCTATATAATAGCTGGTTTAGTAAAGTCAATTTTATAGAGTCTTCATTAAATACCGTTATTCTTTGTGCTCCTACTAACTTTGTCAGAGATTGGATAAAATCCAAGTACTCTATGGTCATATTGCAACTATTTCAACATTATAACAATACCATTAAGTCGATTGACATAATTACTAAAGAGCTACCTGGAACAACCCAGACAGTTATAGAATTACCTACTAAGACTTTTGCAGATATCGGCAGTAGTGAACTTAATTCGGAAAATATCTTTTCAACCCTTGATGTACGTTTTACTTTCGATAATTTTGTGGTTGGAGCCCCAAATGAGCTAGCTTATGCAGCAGCAAGGGCTGTTGCGGAATCATCAGGTGCAGTTTCTGAATCTAATCCGCTTTTTCTATATGGCGGGGTTGGACTCGGTAAGACGCATTTAATGCATGCAATCGGTTGGTACATCAAGCAGAATAACCCAAGCCGCAAAGTAATATACATGTCGGCAGAAAAATTTATGTATCAGTTTGTTAAAGCTCTGCGTAACAAAGAAGTAATCTTGTTTAAAGAGAAATTCCGCTCGGTTGACGTGTTGATGATTGATGATATTCAATTTATTTGCGGTAAAGATAGTACGCAGGAAGAATTTTTCCACACTTTTAATACATTGATTGATAATAACCGTCAAATGGTCATTTCTTGTGATAGGTCACCTTCAGATTTAGATAATATTGAAGATCGAATAAAATCTCGCCTTGGATGGGGCTTAGTTGCCGATGTTCATAGTACTACTTATGAACTGCGACTCGGTATTCTAGAATCTAAGATCGAGCAAATGAACGTTAAAATACCGAAAGACGTAATTGATTTTTTAGCATCTAAAATCGTGTCAAACGTTAGAGAACTTGAAGGAGCTTTAAATAAAGTGATAGCTCATTCTAATTTTACTTTAAAAGAGATTACGCTCGAAAATACACAAAATATTTTAAGAGATTTATTACGTTCTAATGAAAGAATAATTACCGTTGAAGATATTCAGAAAAAGGTAGCTAGCCGTTATAATATTAAATTATCCGATATGTCTTCGTCACGGAGATTACGAGAAGTGGCAAGACCGCGTCAAATAGCTATGTATCTTAGTAAAGCATTAACGCTGAAAAGTCTTGCAGATATCGGTAAAAAATTCGGTAAAAAAGACCACACTACGGTTATGTATGCTATTAAAAAAGTAGAAGAATTACTGGAAAACGATATAGAATTACGCGAAGAGATTAATTTGCTGATGAAAATATTGCAGCATTGAATATCATGTCGCGCCACCTCTGTCATCCTAGCTAA
Source organism: Rickettsia akari str. Hartford (assembly GCF_000018205.1). Classification (NCBI taxonomy): domain Bacteria; kingdom Pseudomonadati; phylum Pseudomonadota; class Alphaproteobacteria; order Rickettsiales; family Rickettsiaceae; genus Rickettsia; species Rickettsia akari. The sequence continues at coordinate 848,143 of NC_009881.1, forward strand.
CTTGATTGCGGGATGCAATAAAGAAATACTAAAATTATTAGTATTTTAAGCTGTTCTGCTGGAGACCGTGGTCAAGCCACAGTATGGAATGTTCTAGTTTATTAACTTGTTCTAAAAAATGTTTGATATCATTGATTTTATATTACCCATTTTTTTGTAAAATTGCATTAAAGATACGATATCAAATATTCGTGCCATATTTGCTAATTTATAATTATTTAATTTTTCACTAAGCCATTCTATTAATATATTACATTCTGTGATAAGTAATAGATCACCGTTTTGTACATTTGTAATGTCATAATCCATAGAATAAGCATTTGGTAACACATATTTATAGTTTTTAATTATGCCTCTTGTTTGAGCAACAGCATGCTTAGTAGACATAGGAAAAAACTCCTGAGTTGATAAAAATATACTATTTTTGTCAATAAGTTCTAGAAACATCTGAGTTGTAAATAAGGTTGTATTATTTCTATATATTTAAACTACAAATAATAAATATGTTAGCTTTTCAGCAAAATAGTTTAAATCACGCGGTAGCTCTTGTATAGTTTGTGAAGCTTCTTTATTTTTTATAACTTCAAATATACGTTCTATAATATTATTTTTATGTTCTAACCTTTGATTAAATTGAGATAAGATTTCATCATATGTTCTAAAACCCGGTACATCTGTATTACCGATTTTGTAATGCATAACATGATTATCTGTAAATGTTTTTCATAGTATTAGGGATATTACATATAGTAGAAGAATTATCATCCATACCATATAACATTACAGATTTTAGAGTAATTTTAGTTGTTTTAGTAAATGCTAACAACGCTTTAGAATTATGTATTGTAAAATTTAATGGGTTATTACTTATGCTTTTTAAGTTGATATTACTGTGTTGCAATTCTTGTAATAATACTTTTTTTGCATGCTGAGCAGTCATACCGTCTGCTAAAGCAAATATCTTAGGAATAGAGAGTGCTTTGGAGAAGATACACAGTGTAACAGCTCTTGGTAATCATGATCACTTATGTTTTCTTTGTTATAATCTTTAAATAATTTATGAAAATGTTTATTAAAAGGAGTCTTTATAATTTCAGTTTTCTTGTAAAGACTCATTATCTACAGTTAATACTTCAGATTTATTTTTTTATAAGTATTTCTAATAGCAGAATATTTAAAAAATCTATCGTCTAAATTATGTAATATTAAACCAAGTCTAAGTTTTAATCCTTTAGAGGTACTTATATAACTAATATTAAGTATATTTCTTGATAAAAAATTAAGATGTTGAGGTGAGGTGTAATTTTCCTTGGCTCTTCCTCAGAAGAGCTATCTAAGATTTCATATTTTAGTGTGATAAAATGTCATTGTTTATAGTAGCATTAAGGTTTAATTATTTAAAATATATTTTTATAAAGTCGTTTAAATTATCTACAGCATCAGCGAGAGGAATTGCTTAACCTATATAAGGCAGATAATCTACATTAGAAACATGATCATTTTCAGATATTCAATCTTTAAGATTCAAAGTTACTCCAGTATTTGCATCGCATAAATAAAAAATGCCAAAGCTTTAACTATTTCACATTTTATAAGATGCTTAGATAATTCTTTTTTTTTCATAAGCAATTACATCTTCAGTACTGTTTAACTAATTAATTACTTAGGATTCCTTTTGTGTTATTTCAGCTGCTAATAAATCTAGATTTACATCGCTATTACTAGGATTACTTATCATATCTCATAACATTATAGTTATAATATTCACTATATACTAAAATATTAATTAAGCTTTCTTTACTGATAGTGACAATTTTGTTAAGTTTATACAGATAAATTTATTGACAATTACTAACCTTTGTTATATACCGTCGGGTGATATAAATCTTTACGGTATTGTTTATGGCAGCAAAAATTGATAATGCAAAGACTAATAGAGTACTTGCACTTTCCGGCGGTGGAATTAAAGGTATATCTGAATTAGTGGTACTTATGGCAATCGAAGAGAGAACAGGCAAATCTATTTCTGAACTATTTCATATTATTTCCGGTACTAGTGTCGGTGGTCTTATTGCTGCATTATTAACAATTCCGAAAGAACCAGGTTCAAACGAACCAAAATATAGTGCTAGAGAAGCCCTTGAGATATTTAAGTCAAGCGCAAGTGATATATTTCCTAATACTTTCCTAGGTTCGGTTAAGCAGTTATTTACCCATAAATATAGTCAGAAGCCTTTAAAAGAACTATTAACAAAATATTTAGGCGATAATAGAATGGATGATACTACTTCCCGCCTTGTTATTCCAGTAAATGATTTGACTACTAACGGTGGAGAATTAGAAATTTTTGACAGCTTTCACGGTTATAGCCCTCATGTTAGGGTAAAAGACGTATTACTTGCAACAACAGCTGCACCTACATATTTTAAACCTATTATGGATAGAGCGGCTGTGCAAGGATATAATTATGCTTCAGGTACTCCTTATGCATATGCAGATGGGGGGCTCGATGCTAACAGACCGGCACACACAGTTTTAAAGTTGCTTAAAAAAGGTTATCTACATAAAGGGCAAGATCATATACGCGAAGAGAAAACACTCACACGTGAAGAGCAGAAAGAGATATTGGATAGGACTATGGTTTGTGCATTCAATTTCAGTAATGACATCGCACCTACGAGTTCCATACCTAAAATCGGCTTTGACGGGATAATAGGTTGGCTTGTAAAAGGAAAATTAGTCAGCAGGCTTATGAACAATATGGAAAATTCTTCCACTATCGAAGTTCAAAATGATTTATGCGCAGAAGATGAATTTTTTGAAATAAGCTTACCTATTACTCAAGAGACTGAAAGTTTAGATAATGCAACTCCTAAAAATATCGCAAAATTAGAAGAAATAGGACATAAATATGTAGCAGAGAATAGCGAACAAATACAAAGATTATGTGATACTTTAATGGATAATTTAAATAAAGAGCAAGCAGCTAATCAAGATGTAGATTTAATAGATGAAGGCTTTGAAGAAGAAGAAGAAGAAGAAGAGAATATAGAAAACAACAATGAGGCAGTTGATGCACGAGTAGCTCAATCTCTAGATTCTAAAGATATAAAAGACATAGAACATGCAAAAGAAGAATTATTAGCAGGTATCAAGGAGTTTTGCAATCCAGTTATCGAAAAAAATCCAGAGGCAAAAGCAGATATCGAGAATTTTTTATGCGAAATGAAAAATTGGACATTAGAAGAAATTGAAAATTGTATTGCTAATTTTAAAGAAGCTATCTTAAGATGCCAAGCCAAGCAGAATAGCCTTGATATATCTAGTAGCTGCAGTATGGAAGCCTTAAAGGAAGAGAGAGACCTTGAAGGGATAGATGATGAAGTATTAAACCATGAGATTTTAGCGTAATGGTTGTTGCTATCTCTAATTTTCTTAATGTCATTCCCGCGTAGGCAAGGATCCAGAGAATAACTTCAATATTAATATAGAAGTTACATATTTGGTAAAAATAAACCTTTTTTATAGGTTTTGCTAGATTACCGCCCACACAGTAACGACATAAAATGAGCCACGCGGGTTCCCACAACTGCTCATAATAACGATTCCTATCTTTAATCAGGAACACCTGACTTTTTCTTATATAAAATCCCAATACAGTAAAATGCAGAAGCAGAGCTAATACTTAAAACGAAGCATAATAAAGCAAAATTGCTTATCGTTTCGCTGTGTATTTTAGAAACCAAATAAGTTACGGCAGCGATCACTACATAGTATATCGTACCAAATATAGATCCTGCCGTACCTGTGACTTTAGCATAATCCTCCAGTGCATAACGAAGCGTCATAGGGATCAGTAGATTATGCCCAACCATATGAATCATCATCGGTGCAAATACCGTAGCGATTGCAAGACTATGATTTGCTGAAACAACTTCCAATATAAAAGCATTTACCGCAAATAATATACATCCACATAGACTAAATATAAATCCTAAACCCATAACTTTTTTATCGTGTACATGGCGTTTTTTTATTAAATATTCTCCTAAAAACCCTCCAAAGATAGCGGCAAAAGATAACAAAAATACTAATTTACCGTAAAAAGATGGCGAAACTTTCATTGTATCAATAAAAATAAAAGGAGCTTCTATGAAAAAACCATAATATATGCCGTTAAATGCACCGATGATAAAAGCATATAACAAAAGAATTTTATCTTTAATAATTACCTGTAAAACCTCAAAATATTTACTGCTTTGTGAAAAAGCTATATACGAATTTGTTTCAGGTAAAACTTTATAATATAAAGCTAGTAATATAGTACCGGTAAGACTAAAAAATACAAAAACATAATGCCAGCTTGAATATTCTATAATATAGCCACCTATAGATGAACCGAGAGAAGGGATAAATAACAGACACGGAGATAAGCGAGCATAGACATATGATAACTCTGAGCCCTGATAGGAATCTCTAGCCATGGCCTGCCCAATAACAGAACCTATACTTACACCGAAAGCTTGTACAAAACGAGCTATCATCAGCATTTCTATATTAACTGCAAAAATGCTAATAATTGAAGATACAACATAAATAAAAAGCCCAAGTAAAACTATAGGTCTTCTGCCGTAAATATCTGATAATCTGCCAAGCGTTAATATACCGAGAGCAAATCCTAAAAAATATAATGTAGAGGTAGTTTGAGTGATACCACCGTCAATGCCGAAATATTTAGTTAAACTCGGTAATCCTGAAGTATAAATTGTTTCCGTAGTCGGTGATAAAATAAATAAGCATAGAAGCATCCATGCCGGGATTTTAGCAATTATTTTCATAAATGATTTTTTTATTTCGGTTCATCGAGTCTTATCGATTAATCCGCTCCAAACAAATTCATTCCGTAATGTTTTTTAATTTTGCTACTCTCTCAATCAAGTAAAATAACTGCTCTTTATTAATTTTATAATTTTTATCATATCTTGATCAACATATGCTTTTTTTAGTAATTCAAAACACTCTTTTTGTTCGGGAGTTGCAATAGGAAACACTGGCAATAACTCACTATTATAATTTGCTGCTCTACTACCTAACTTTTTTATATCATGGAGTTTTGGTTTATAATTAGAAAAAACTGATAAAATGCTACTGTAAAAACTTTCAGTAGCGTGATGAAGATAAAAAGCACTTTTATTTAACTCACCTCTTTGCAATGTATATTTGCAATCAATTAAAAATCCGCATCCGCTGCTAAACCATTATGCATAATAATCTTTAGCAATTTCTTTCATCGCACTCCAAGGTAAATCTTTAGCTTCGCTTAAGGTAAATTCCTTACTATCGTATAAAAGTATGACTTCGTTTTTTATATCAGTGAAAAAATAATGCCATATCTCTACCGACTATTTACCTCGTCTATTGATTCAAGAATTATTGATATCTATGAATAATATGGAATAATCTGCTTTCTTATTACTCCCGTCTGCTCTAATCTTGTATATATATTATCTTCTAACCTTAAAGTAGCATGTCCTTTATATTTACCTTTCTTTAGAATTATCAAGATATCAGTATCGCTATGGTCACCATTAGGTAAATCACAAACCCAATCACCTCTTGCAAAAGATCCATACAGAATAATCATGGCGATTTTATCCTGTGCAATATCTAGAATCTGCTGCACTATAAAATTAAGCCTAGCTTAGATTTTTAGGGAGCGATCGGGTAAAATTGTTTCCATAATATTACTTTTGTTTCTTGGTCATTTCCTCGCAATGACGGATAAACCGGTCCACGCAACAATGCTCTACGCTGGAATGACATTGCAACACTTTTCTGTATCCTACAATAAAACCTAATACTTTAAGTATTTAAACGTTAAATCTAAAATGTACTATATCCCCATCCTGCATTTTATATTCTTTACCCTCTAAACGCATTTTACCTACTTCCTTGGCTTTTGCTTCACTACCAAGGTTTATATAATCTTCATAACCGATAACTTCTGCTCTAATAAAGCCTTTTTCAAAATCGGTATGAATAATACCGGCAGCAGCCGGTGCAAGCGTGCCGTCTTTAAAAGTCCAACTATGAGCTTCTTTAGGACCTATAGTAAAAAAACTTTTAAGATTTAAAAGATTATACCCTTCTTTAATTACTTTACTAAGCCCTGTTTTATTTAAGCCTATAAATTTTAAAAACTCTTCTTTTTCTTCAATGCTTTCAAGTAAAGCAATCTCAGCTTCTATTTTTGAAGAAATTACGACGCTTCTAGCATTTTCTTTCTTTGCTCTTGCAGCTACTAATTTTGTACATTCATTACCTATAGCTGCATCTTTTTCAAGTACGTTACATATATATAAAACAGGTTTAGAAGTAATTAACTGCAATTGTTTTAAATTATCAGATCCTAAAACTTCATTTAGCACTCTTGCAGGTTTACCGTTAGCTAGCACTTTATAAACCTCTTTTAACAGTTCTATTTGCTCTACCATTGTTTTATCACCTGACTTTAAGCGTTTTTCACTTGTTACTAAACGCTTTTCGACCGATTCTATATCAGCAAGTATTAACTCTGTTTCAATAACCTCAAGGTCATAGATTGGATCGACTTTGTTATGTACGTGCGTTATATCCTCATCTTCAAAGCAACGCAGTACGTGCAGTATTGCAGAGACTTCCCTAATATGAGATAAAAACTTATTACCTAGCCCCTCCCCTTTGCTTGCTCCTTCAACAAGTCCTGCAATATCGACAAACTCAATATAAGACGGAATAATTTTTCCGCTTCCGGCTAAGCTTGCGAGTCGTTGTAAACGCTCATCAGGCACTAAAACTTTGCTGCTATTAGGCTCAATAGTACAAAACGGATAATTAGCGGCATCCGCAGCCTGACTTGCCGTTAAGGCATTAAATAACGTCGACTTACCAACATTCGGCAACCCAACAATTCCTAGTTTTAGTATCATAAATCTTTCCGTAAACAATAATTATAGAATCTTTTGTATAACCGTATCTTGTAAATTCTAGCTTATATCCTAATTTCTCGTAAAAAGGTTTAGATTGAAAATCCATAGTCGCTAAAGCAATAAAATTATAGAAACGCTCACGTGCTCATTCTTCAGCTTGTTCCATTAATATGCTTCCATACTTTTTGTTTCTATGATTTGCATCTACAAACAATGAAGTAATATATAAACTACCCAAAAGGCTTATTCATTGCATACCGGTAATAAAATTTTTATCTTGATCTAAGCATGAGACAGAAAAATATTTTAAATCTCCTGTTAAACCTTGCTTCTCTCTTGAATCTTTATTAAAAGCATCCCAAATTATAGCTGAATAGGCTTTATCCATTTCTTCAGCATAAACAATTTCAAAATCTTGGGGCATCAGTTTTTCTTTTAATTAAAATTTTGTTGCATTGATCAATTTTTTTGTCATTGCCAGGAGGCATTGTTGCGTGGATACCACACAGTCATTGCGAGGAGCGACAATCTCAGGATATTTGACGAGATTGCCGCGTTGTGTCGCTCCTCACAATGACAATTTTTATACTATCTTATTCTTAAATTTTTCTAACTTATTCTCTAATATTAAATCAAAATTATTAACTATTCTATCTATAGCTTGCATTGCTATTTCATACTCGGATTGCAAGAAATTATTAAGTAAGTAATCTGCTACATCCTGATTATTTTTTGGTCTACCTACCCCAACCCTAATGCGATTATAATTATTGCCTATAACACCGTCAATTGATTTTAAACCGTTATGCCCGCCGTTACCGCCACCGGTTTTAAATTTTATTCTACATGTTTCTAAATCAATATCATCATGAATAACAAAGATTTTTGCGGGGTTGATATTATAATATGTTTTCACTGATATCACTGACTTACCGGACAAGTTCATATAGGTAGTGGGCTTTATAAAAATAATCTTTTGTCCATCACTAATAGTTTCAGCAATCTCGCAATTGAATTGTTTCTTTGTACTAAATGATGAATTATATTGGTTTGCTATTTTCTCTATAGCAATAAAGCCGATATTATGCCTCGTATATTGATACTCTTTTCCTGGATTACCAAGACCAATAACAAGAATCATAATAATTTACCTAATAAATAATAGTAATGGAAAATTTTTGAAGAAATATTAATCTGGAAGAAGTACGTGAGTATTCAGAATGTCATTCTCGTTTCTAGCGGCATTGCCCGCGTGAATTGCAACACTTACCCAATGTCATTCCCGCGTAGGCGGGAATGACATAAAATGAGCCAATCAACAACACCCACGAATCCTCGCAATAACGATCTAAGTATCTAAGCAAGAAATTATCTTACTTCCCTACTTCAGGGGCTTCAGCTTCAGTTTTTGCTCCTCTACGTCCTATTATAGTTGCAAGGACAAATTCTTTTTTCGTAACAAAACTACATCCTTTCGGTAATTCTATTTTTGACGATTTTAGCGAAGTGGCAATAGGCATATTAGTCACATCTATAGTTACGTTCCTTGGGATATTATTAACATCACATAATAGAGTAACTCTTCTTTTTACTATATTAAAGTACCCACCTCTTTTAACGCCTAAAGCCCTTTCTTTCCCTTCATATACTATAGGTACTTCCATTTTTTGGGTTTTTGCTTCTAAAAAGACAAAATCAACATGGCGTACCATATCCGTAACGGGATGTAACTCTACGGCTTTTGGTAATACCTTATATTGCTTCTGATCGATCGTTACATTAATTAACTGAGAGATAAAAGCAGGCTTTCTATAATATTTAGTTATTGCTTTTTCTTCCAAAGAAATACTAACAGGTGTTTTACCAGCTCCGTAAATAATAGCCGGAACACGCCCTTCTCTTCTTAATGCTCTTGCTGCTCCCGTACCGAATTCCGTGCGAGGTTTCGCTTCAAGGTCTAATATTTCACTCATTATTTAAACACTTTAAACTTAAAAAATATCATCATAGCTTCAATTAATATAAAATTCAAGTATTTTGTAAAAGACTCATAAGGCATTGCTTAGAGAACTGTTGATATCGTCATTACGAGCGGCTAAAGGCCTTGTTGCATGGCTCAGAAAAAGTGTTCAATGTCATTCCTGCGAAAGCATGAATCCAATATTAAAGCGAGATAACTTCTGCTTTTAATTTCAAAAATTTGCTATATTTATACTTTTTGCTAAATTCCCGCTTTTGCGAGAATGATATAAACCGAACTATGCAACAACGCAGTAATTTCCTAGCAATGACTTAAACTTTTTAAATTATCAACCTATTTCTAAGCAATGCCACCAATAATACTTTACTCAATTCCTAAAATTTTATGAGTTTGCAGCGATAACCTAGCACCGCTTTCTAGTGCTAATTTTACTGCTAACTCATTATTTTCGTCATTAAGTCTTTGGTTGTTTTGATCCATAGGTTGAATAAAAACCGGTATATTATAAGAGGTTTGCCCTACTTCCGGTATGAAATTATATTCTAAAATATTTTTAGCAACGATGAATTTCACCGCACTAATTTGAGACAATAAATCCTCTCGTATTTTACTATAACCGGTTTTACCGGCTTTCGGCGAACAAATTATGTACACTTCATTTGGCAAAGCGCGATATAACGTACCGTTAGTCTCTATTTGTACTTTAAAATCTTGGTCTAGTAACTTCTGACATAATAATTCTATAGGTTGACGCATCGGCTCGCCACCGGTTATTACTACCAAATTAATCGCTCTTTCATTTTTAGAATTTAATGCCAAGCTTTCTACTTTATTTAAAATCTCAACTATATCCACTAACTTAAAATCCTCAAACTCCGTATCACAAAAATTACAAGCAAGATTACACCCTCCAAGCCTAATAAAGATTGCAGGGCCACCTACAAAAAGCCCCTCCCCTTGTATAGTCTTAAAAATGGACTGTACCTCTAACGTAGTACCGTCACCGTTTAATATGCTTCTTTTAGGATTTTGTCCGAACATTTTCAGTATTAATATGTACTCAGAATACCCATTGTAGCAAATAGTTAAAAAAAATAATAGAGTTTAATAGAGGTGTTGGCTCAATAAAAATTTAATCAAGTGCTACAATAGCTAGATTCCCTAAAAAGTTATCTCTAACATATCATGTATAATAAAAGGCTTATAACTCTTTCCTGATTTTAATAATATTACTGATCCTAGATTTTTAGCACATGTAAATCTAATATAAGGTCTATCCTCAAGCAAACCAAGCATTTCAGCATTTACTGTAACGGTGCTATTTTTATGGATATGAAATTTAATCGGTTTCCACTTTCTACACAAGACTTGAAGTTAGTATCAGTAGGAGCTTCAAAAAAATTAGTATTTTGCATAGTACTTATAATTGTTAGATTGAATTTATAGCATATATGGTATGAATTTTTGCTTAAAAAGAATTAACAATTGATTTGGTTTTAATTTTATTCAACCTAAATAATGCAAGTTTACAAAACTTAAAAAAAATCTTGCAATAACTCATAAAAAAAACTAATATTTGCTTTTCTATACTGTACGTGGCTTTGGTATGCCTAATCACAGTGAAATCTTAGTAAATACCAATTTATAGGGAATAATCATGCCTAAATTAAAAACAAAATCTGCTGTAAAAAAGCGTTTTAAACTTACTGCTACCGGCAAGGTTATCGCATCTCAAGCAGGTAAAAAACATTTTATGCGTCGTCGCACTAAAGCTCAAATCCGTAACCTTAGAGGCACTACAATACTTTGTCCTAAGGACGGATATAACATTAAAAAATATTTTTTACCGTACGGTATCAATTAATCTAATTCGGAACTAAAGCAATGACACGTGCAAAATCAGGAAAAATTTCCAAAAATCGACATAAAAAAATCCTCAAATTAGCCAAAGGTTATAGAGGTAGAGCTAATAGTTGCTTTAGAGTAGCTATTGAAAAGGTAGAAAAAGCGCTCCAATATGCTTATAGAGATCGTAGAAATCGCAAGCGTGATTTTAGGGGCTTATGGATTCAAAGAATAAATGCAGCAGTAAGAGAACATGGGTTTGTTTACTCTCAGTTTATAGGAGCTCTTAAAAAGGCAGAAATCGATATAGATCGTAAAGTACTGGCAGAACTTGCCGTCAATAACAGTGACGGATTCGCAAGTATCGTAGAAAAAACAAAAGCACATATTTAGCAATGTCATTCCGTGGCTTGACCACGGAATCTCAAGATACAGACTGGAACACCAGCTTCCGTGGTCAAGCCACGGAATGACATAATTTATAACAATTAATTTTTATTTTCGTTCGGTATAAATATTATGAAACGCACATTTCAACCTAGCAATTTAGTGAGAAAAAGAAGGCATGGATTTAGAGCTAGAATGGCTACCCCAACCGGAAGAGCAATCTTAAAAAAACGTCGTGCTAAAGGTAGACATAAATTATCTGCTTAAAATAATCTGACTTATCAAATTGTCTATTACCTCTTTAAAAAATCAAAAAGAATTTGAGCTTATAAATAAGCTTGGAAAGAAGTTTCATGAGAGATATTTTATTTTGGTAATAGCCAGGAATCTTCCCACAATCTTCCTTAAATCGCAATATAACACCTTTTTAGGCATCAAAGTTAGCAGGAAGCTAAATAAAAAAGCCGTGATTCGCAACAAAATTAAAAGGCGTATACGACATCTAGTTAGAATTATTGTGAGTGATGCTAAGCTTAGTGCTGTAAAATTCGCAATGATTATTATTCCAAGAAAAGGATTTGAAGAGATCAACTTCTCACACTTGAATTATGAATTAAGTAAAATAGTTCTAAGAAATATTTAGATTTTATTGAATAGCTTAACGTTGCCCGACGTAGAGCTGTTTGTCTGTCATTGCAAGCAGTCGTAGTACTTGCGTGGTAATCCAAAAAAATAATACACAAGTTCTGTAAATCAGAACTTTTTACTAGATTGCTTCGTCAATTACTATGTCATTTCCTTGCAATGACGTTAAAACCGGTCCACACAACAATACCTCGCAGTAATGACAACTTGGATATTCATGCAACAATGTCGCGTTTGTAGAGCGTTGTGATATTGTTTATTAAATCTCCGGGTCAGTATTTCCGAATATTGTTATATCTGAATTACTATCCGTATTTTCTTCCATAAAATTTAAATTGAGTTCAATAAAGAATTGCAGGAGTTATTCCTTTATAATTTATATTTTCTATTATATTTTTTGATACAATATTTGATCCTAGAATTAGTGTACCCTCACCGGATATATTTAAAGTGATTCCTGACCTATAGTTAGTAGACCAGCGATATTCAAAGATTTTCCTGTTTCTATCATTACGCTAGTATCAGAATTGAATGAGATATTAGTAAGAGTCGTATTTGATTCTAGAACAAATCTAAGAGTATTTATATTCATAGAATCTAAATGCATATCTAAACAATCTTCAATTTTTATTTCTTTTAAATAATTTTCTTGTGCCTCTTTTGACATTTCAAGTAACTCATTTTTAGAAATAGTAATTTTTTCTGCTAGTGTATATAGATTTTTATCTTTTAAGAGATCTAATAAAAAATTTTTACTAGATAAAAACTGCAATAGTTCCTTATAAGTTATAGCATCAGAAAACCATTGTATTAACTTCCAATTTCAAAAAAGAATTTTTGATCATTTTCCTCTGTTAGTGTTCTATAGAATTTTATTCGCTCATCATTTACCGTGAAATCATGGGATAATTTTTTGAGAGTTTCTTCTAACCTAGCTAATATTGCTAAATCAAAAAAAAATCATTACCTTTTTATGGACCTGGTCATTATTAAGAGTAAAAATCCTACTATTTACTGCTATTAACTCACATAATTTATCTCACTCATTACCAACTACGTAATCAATATCTTTAAAACTAAGTGGCTTTTGTATAGTTTGTTACTCCAAGTTCATTTATGCCTTTTTGCTTATCATCTTCATAATCATTATGAGCAATTTCAAATAATTGTGTTACTGCATTTGCACTAGCCATATCATTATAACTAGCTAATGTATTTAATAATTCATGATTTGAAATAATAGTTTTCATTTCTTCTGGACTTAATATTTTCTCTTTAACTAAAAAATGATCTTTCATCTTTTCTATTAATGATTTAGCTCTTAACGCTTGTACCTTTGCACCTAATTATTTAAAACTGTCTATATTTTCCTTATCTTGTTTTTTCTTATAAGCATTTTCTATTTCTTTTTGCCTTAATTCATTACTCTTACAGTTATAAGCCTCTTTTTCTTCTCCATGTTCAGGTTGACAGTTTGTAATACGCTCTATTTTGTTCTCTATTTCTACAATTTTTTCTTTTATAAATTTAGAAGATTCTATATATATTAACTTCAATTCCTTACCTACATTTCTAACTTTATCTTTAATATATTGTCTAAATTCTGATTTTAATCTGAAAAACTCTTTCATAACCTCAGCATTCTAAATAGGCATTGATTGGTTAAGGTACTTTAAATTATTGTAAATATACTGGAAATTTTCTTTTTGCTTTTCATGGTCAAATAAAAATGCTGCTTTTATTTCAATAGCATCAATAACACTTACTATAAAACTTGTCTTTTCTACTTCAAAATCTAATTCGCTCATATTCAAATCCTAATTAGTATTAAATTGAAATTTAAGCAATTTTAACTTTTGGTAATGTAATAATTAATTAAGATAGTGTCAATGTCATATAGTCATTCAATTGGATTTTCATACAACGAGCGAAGCCTATAACTAATACAAAAGCGACGAGTAATAATGAAGGTGAGTCCAAATCAATTGACTATAAAATACGGTAATTGATTTTTATGTAAGATGCTCTCAAACTATTATCAATAAAAACTTACAACCACTTCCGTTGCTTAAAATATTTATAGGTAATAATTATAGATAATAGCATTAAGCATAAGGCTATAGGATAACCATAAGATGATTTAAGCTCGGGCATTACAGTAAAATTCATGCCGTAAATACTGGCTATTAAAGTGGGTGGTAGAAAAAAATATAGTAACCAACGAGAAAATTTTAATAATATTATTTTATTCAATAGCGATCATACCTAGTACTGCGTCTAGAGTTCTTGTAATCTCAGTAGATATAAATTGTGACACATTAATTATTGAGTCTACATCTCGAAGCAATGTATCTAATAAATCCTTCGATGCTTTATTTTGAGTTATTTGTGGAGATTTTAAAATATATTGAATAGCCATAGTTAAAAAAAAATAAACACTCACGACTTGTAGAAAGTAAACAACCTTTTCGACCTATTTTCTTTAATACATTGGTATGATCTATACGCAAATTATTAATGTTATTATCAAGTATTAAACGTCCATAATCATCAATATCAATACTAATCGACTGTACAATATTCGATAATCTTGTTACCATATTACGAAGTAACATCAATAAAATATTTACTGCATTATTAAGCTGCTTAGCACATTTATTTATACAGTCATTAAAGGGTATTAATTCTACGTAACGAACTGTTATAAAACAACCTTTATACAAAAAAGATACTATAAAATGTGTTTCAGGAAATTTTTGCTCTTTATTCACGAGTTCCACAATAAGTTTAAATATAACGCCTCATTTTCAACATATAACCTCTCGGAAATCTCAATTTGCGATATGTCCTTTCAAGTCGGTATTTCTATATTTAATGTATTTTTTACTATTACTTTTCTTCATCTGTTATATTGAATAAATCCATCCATAATGTGGATTCATTAATAATATATTTGTCATTTTTTACTATAGAATTATTTTTCTTTAAATATGTAGTTATCATATAATCTCAAATATGTTTTTGTAGAGATTAACAAACTGTACTCTTTAAAGCAACTTAAAGCTTTTATTCTCGTAGATCATTCCTATTATTAGGCTTCTTGCATAACATATATTAGAAAGAGAGATTTGAAAGAAACACGCAAGCACTTGCCACCGAGCGTATATAAATATGTGAGGATGTATGGATGTATTGTTGCATGGACCGGTAAAACTCACTGTGTTAGCTAGTTCACTTGCTAACTATGTCTATAAAAACAATACTAATAATTTTAGTATCTTTAACTGGGTCCCATGGTCAAGCCACAGTGAATGACATAGATGAAATTGATCCACGCAGGCCCCCATGGGCCTTGTGTAACAGATTAACGTACAAATCACCTTTAGAAAGAGGTCATGCAAGAAGTCTATTTTCTAAATAACAAATAATATACAATATAAAACCATCAAAAAAAAATCCATGAATGATAGCCCATCATACTGATTTATTCACATTAAATGATATTACTATTGCCAGTATTGTTCTAAGAGAAATACAACCATATCCTAAATAATTCATATATTTTATCCTTAATACTTTTTAATATCATTGTAGGAGATTTATTATATTTTATGGATTAAAAATAATTAATTTATATATTATTGCTTAAAAATTACTTTCTTATCATTTACAGCTAAAGAAAGCAACGAGTCCACAAGACAAAGAATATGACAAAAGTTATTAAATGTTCGGCATCCAAGAGTTGACAAAGATATTGCTGCTAGTTTTTTTAAGTTATATCTAAATATATACGTTCCTTATAAAAGAAGAACTTGATATATTAATTACTTTTTGCAGTAAGATTCCAAATTTTCTCTGCGTTGCTTCCAAGCCACCAAAAGCTTATTTCTAGAATTGTAAAAAATACTGATTTATGAGTTGTATAATTTTAATAGAAAGATAGGTCAAAATTACTTGGCTCTATGGACAAAGTACCTTCAGAAAGAGTATATACAACAATTCCAACGAGTACATAAGCCAATAAGTTTTGTCACTCACTACTTTAATTTTTTCTAAAGAAAAAACAGTATTGTCTTTGCAAATACATACAGGAAATCGAGAAAAGAAAATTATTGTCCTAAAAGCAAACAATTAGTTAAAGATAGTGACAGCAAATATTTGGACTGAGCAATCACTTACGTAAATATAAGCAATACACTAATCTAGTCTTTAAGGAGGTAATCCAGCCGCAGGTTCCCCTACGGCTACCTTGTTACGACTTCACCCCAGTCGCTAATTCTACCGTGGTTGGCTGCCTCTTGCGTTAGCTCACCACCTTCAGGTAAAACCAACTCCCATGGCGTGACGGGCAGTGTGTACAAGGCCCGAGAACGTATTCACCGCGGCATGCTGATCCGCGATTACTAGCGATTCCAACTTCATGCTCTCGAGTTGCAGAGAACAATCCGAACTGAGATGTCTTTTAGGGATTTGCTCCACGTTACCGTCTTGCTTCCCTCTGTAAACACCATTGTAGCACGCGTGTAGCCCAACCCATAAGGGCCATGATGACTTGACGTCGTCCCCACCTTCCTCCGGCTTATCACCGGCAGTTTTCTTATAGTTCCCGGCATTACCCGCTGGCAAATAAGAATGAGGGTTGCGCTCGTTGCGGGACTTAACCCAACATCTCACGACACGAGCTGACGACAGCCATGCAACACCTGTGTGTGGTCCAGCCGAACTGAAGGAAAGCATCTCTGCGATCCGCAACCACCATGTCAAAGGTTGGTAAGGTTTTTCGCGTAACATCGAATTAAACCGCATGCTCCACCGCTTGTGCGAGCCCCCGTCAATTCCTTTGAGTTTTAATCTTGCGACCGTACTCCCCAGGCGGAGTGCTTAATGCGTTAGCTGCGAAACCGAAAGAGACTCTTCCGATATCTAGCACTCATCGTTTACGGCGTGGACTACCAGGGTATCTAATCCTGTTTGCTCCCCACGCTTTCGTGCATCAGCGTCAGTCGTAGCCCAGATGACCGCCTTCGCCACCGGTGTTCCTCCTAATATCTAAGAATTTCACCTCTACACTAGGAATTCCATCATCCCCTACTACACTCTAGATTAGTAGTTTTGAAAGCAATTCCGAGGTTAAGCCCCGGGCTTTCACTTCCAACTTACTAAACCGCCTACGCACTCTTTACGCCCAGTAATTCCGAACAACGCTAGCCCCCTCCGTCTTACCGCGGCTGCTGGCACGGAGTTAGCCGGGGCTTTTTCTGCAAGTAACGTCATTATCTTCCTTGCTAAAAGAGCTTTACAACCCTAGGGCCTTCATCACTCACTCGGTATTGCTGGATCAGGCTTTCGCCCATTGTCCAATATTCCCCACTGCTGCCTCCCGTAGGAGTCTGGGCCGTGTCTCAGTCCCAGTGTGGCTGATCATCCTCTCAGACCAACTACAGATCGTCGGCTTGGTGAGCCGTTACCTCACCAACTACCTAATCCGACGCGGGCTCATCCATCAGCGATAAATCTTTCCTCCGTAGAGAATATACGGTATTAGCTTTTATTTCTAAAAGTTATTCCGTACTGATGGGCAGATTCCCACGTGTTACTCACCCGTTCGCCACTCACTAACTGGAGAAAACCCCAATCAGTCCGTCCGACTTGCATGTGTTAAGCATACCGATAGCGTTCGTTCTGAGCCAGGATCAAACTCTCAAGTTTGATTCTGTCAGTTTTACTTATAAAAAATTGACAGGTTTAATTATCACTTTTGTGATATGTAAATGTTTACTGTCACTATCTATATCTAATTATTTACTTTTAAAAACAGCTGCGACTTGTTTCATTTATCGCTTTGGACAGGTGTAGTTATATGCAATATAATCAGCTATGTCAACTACAATTTTGAAAATTATTTTATTTTTGTTCTATATATCTAATTTAGATCCTTCTTTTACAGCCTATAATCATTACAAAACTTTAGTTAAAATCTAATCACCATTAATGCTAATATTCTTTATTCTATACTGTGCAGATATCTATTACTCATTGATATAGTATTTAGTAAATACCTATCTCAATCATAACTTTTCATGCTCATATAAAATATCATGAATAATTTGTAAATTCTTAGCATAAAAACAATCGAGTGGAGCAATTAAAGCTTTCTACAAAGCCCAGCCTATTGCTCTATCCCAAGTATCATCATCTAAGACTCACTTTTCTTTAAAAACTTTGCTTGCTGCATTTTGCAGAAAAGTCCAAATTATTACTAAATCACAAGCAGAATCGCCAACACTCATACCTCCAAAATCGATTACTGCATCAAGTTTGTCATTTTTTATAATAATATTACTGCTTGCAAAATCACCATGAATCCATACAGGTTTTTTATTACACTGAGAATTTAATGCTTTTCCCCACACAGATAGAGCTTTATCTGCATCAACCCAATGTTTTAAGTTTTTAATTGCTGATTTTATCTCAAGGTTATAAACTGCAAGATTACCCACACGCCAAAAATTATGAGTACCTGGAATAGGTACATCAGTTATATCAATCTTATATAATTCATTTAGCAATTTTGCTAGATCAGCAGCAATTAGAGACCAATTTAAACTGCTAGCATCAAAGCTATTTACACTTTCTCCTTTAATCCATTTATATATTGACCAATTCCAAGAATAATTTTTTGAAGGTTTACCTAAAGCTAAAGGCTTAGGGATATGAAATGACAAATTATGAGCTAATACTGGTAACCATTTTTGCTATTTTGAAACCGCATCTACATATTTTGCGGCACCTGGTAATCTAATTAACATTTCATTCATCGCCTAAATAAAATGTTCTATTATCATGACCACTAAATTCAACAGGTTTAATTGATAAATTAGCACAATTAGGACATTATTCTGCAATAAGTTCTTTTGCTAAAAGCTCTGTAATTTCTATATTCATAACTTTTTGCCTATTAGGTAAGTGATCAAGTCGGCATTGTTGCGTGGATCGATTTTTCCCTCATTGCAAGGAAATTACGTAAGTAATTAACGAAGAAAAGAAGAAAAAATTCTGATCTACAGAATTTTTTTTAATTATTTTCTAGATTGCCACGCAGACTACGGCTGCTCCCAATGACGAAATGGTATCCACGCAACAATTGTATAATTCTACCATCCCAAACGCCCGACCTTCAAATTCAGCTCTTTTAAATCGAATTTTATATCGATTATTGCGCCCTCTTCTTCTCTGTTTGCTATATCTAGAATGCCGCAATGTTCTTCGACTATTCTTTTAACTATAGCAAGCCCTACCCCCATACCTTTACTACTGGTTGTAACATAGCTTTCGGTAGCTTTGCCTATTAGCTCAGGCGGGAATCCTTTACCGTTATCTATTACAATAACGCTAATAAAATCATCTTGAGCATCTATAGTAACTTCTATTTTTCCGGATTCTCGCCCTTCTATTGACTCTTCTGCGTTTTTCAACAAATTGATCATAACTTGATTTATTTGTGTAGCATCACACATAAAATCAAATTGATCTACGTTAGACTCAAATTTATACAAAATGTTATCATTAAGTAATTGACGTGCTTCAACAATATGTTTAACTAAATAAACGAATTCACTCTCCGTAAATTTAGTAGCAGGAAGACGTGCAAAAAGCACAAATTCAGACACTATATTTTTAATATCGTTAGTATGACGAATAATCATTTTTAAATAATTTTCAAATTCTACCCTGTCCTTAATTTCAGGACTAAATTTCTTAAGCAATCTTTCAGAAGCAAGTAAAATAGGAGTTAATGGGTTCTTGATTTCATGGGCTACTTTTTTTGCAACATCTGAC
Source organism: Rickettsia akari str. Hartford (assembly GCF_000018205.1). Lineage (NCBI taxonomy): Bacteria > Pseudomonadati > Pseudomonadota > Alphaproteobacteria > Rickettsiales > Rickettsiaceae > Rickettsia > Rickettsia akari. The sequence goes on from NC_009881.1 coordinate 867,808, forward strand.
CAAGCCATTGCTCTCTGTGCTATAAATAAATCACGCTGCTGACGCGAAAGCTGCTTAATCATTCTATTAAATGCAGCGTAAAGCGTGCCTATTTCGTCTTTATCTACTTCATTTTCAGGCACTTGTACCGTTAAATCACCGTCTTTAACTTTGTCAGTTGCAGTAACTAATTTTTTAATAGGCTTTACTATTTTAGCAGTAAATATAACCCCAAAACTTATAGCTACAAAAAGAAGTAATAATGCAATAAAGATAAACATTATAGAGAACTTAATCTGTATATTATCTATTTCATTTTTAAGGATATTATACTCTGCAGCTGCTCCGTTAGTTGCATCTACATGGTCGATAATTTTATTATCTACTAATCTACCGACTAATAAATACACATCATTATATTCTTTTAATTTAATCAACATCCTTATTTTGGTCGGATCGGATTTTACTTCCACCGGTGCCCCTAAATCCGCTTTTTTAATTAAATGTGCTGGAATAGTTGCAAATGATAATGAAAAACTTAAATAACTATTAGCTACTATAGTATTAGTAGATTTGTTTAAAACTATAGCTTCATCAAGCGAGCGCATCTCTGCTTCGGTATTAAGTGTTTTAGTAAATAAAGCGGGATTATGAATTAAATCATAATACATATCGCTTAAATCTTCAGCAACGGCTAGAGCAGTTTCTTTTAGCTGTAATTTATGCTCGGCAATATAAGATTCTGCAACTATTACGGATTGATCAAGAACCGTAGAAATCTTCTTATCAAACCAAGCTTGAACACTAAGATTAAAAAAATAAACAGAAAATACTGAGACAATTATAGTTGGAATAGCTGCAACTAAACTAAAGGCAATTACAATACGATTTTGTAATTTAGAACTATCATTATTACTATTTTGAGTAAAAAATTTTTGAGTTAGTAAAACGCCTAAAATTAAAAAAATTGCTAAATCAACTAATAAAAATCCAATAATCGTACTAAAATTCTTTGATTCTAAAGATATCACATAAAAAGTAGCACAGACAAAAATAATAGATGCCATTGCTAAAGTAAAAATTAGTACTCTACTAGAAAAATAAGAACGTAAATTTTGTTTAAAATAACTAAGCATAGATACAGTTTATATGGCTATAACAGTTCTTTATAACATAAAAAAAAGCGAGTTAGGAACATTTGTACTTTAAGTCATTCCTGCGGGGGCATTGCTGAGTGGACACCTAATCGTCATTGCGAGCAGTCATAGGCTGCGTGGCCATCTCATCAAATATCCTGAGATTGCGGACGTATAATTGCTACGCAATTTCATTGCAATGACGAAAAATTACAAAGCAATCTACATAACAAAAAAGCTAGAAATATTAATATTTCTAGCTTTTTATTTAGTATTAAAATTATTTGAAATTTTATTCATCAAACATTTTTTTACGAGCAAATTTTCTCTGTCTTCTTGCTGCTTCTTGTGCTTTACGAACACGCTTCGCTGAAGGTGTTTCATAATAACGCTGTTCTTTCATCTTACGAAAATAAAGCTCTCTTTGTAGCTTTTTCTTAAAATTCCTAAGCGTATTGTCACAATTACCGGCGTGAACATTTACTAGTATCACTAAAATTACTCTCCTTATAAAGATATTGTAGTTCGTTGGACTATACCCTATAATTAAGTTATATGTCAAGGTTAAAAAATATGAGCATTAAAGAACACCATATAAAAAAAATAAGCTTCGTGCAGTCTTTATTAGAATTATTACCGTTTAATGAATGGAATAATACGCTCCTTGAAGAAGCAGAAGAAAAATGCGGCTTTGCAAAAGGTTATGCTTTAATAGTTTTTCCAGACGGTTTATCTGAAATAATAGAATTCTTTGAAAGCTATTTAGATAATATTATGCTAGAACGCTTAAAGACAATAGAAGAACCGACAAAAATAAGAGATAAAATATCTTTAGCAGTAAAGATTAGGATCAAAACCATGCTGCCTATTATGCAGAGTAAGAATGCCGCTTATTTTGCATTAAACCCAATGCAAGGAACTGAAGTTGCATTCCGTAGTTGTGATGCTATTTGGCGTTATACCGGCGATAAATCTATTGATTTTAACTATTATACTAAAAGAGGTTTATTGCTATCTGTTTATATCTCCTCTATTCTTTTTTACATACAAGACGAATCGGAGAATTATATTGAAACTGATCAATTCATTGATACTGCCGTAGAGAATATAGTAAACACTTTCTCTCAGATGAAAAAATTACTCGACCCCTCAAATATACCCATAGTCAGAATGTTCACATAGATATACTCAGTTTTTATTGACTACATTCGAGTAGTTTTTGGTCAAAAGTAAGTAACGGCATACTTAAATATTTTGCTTTAGCGAGTAGTATACCAACTGTATGAATATTACATTTTGTATAATATTCTAGAGCATTTAGGTAATATTCTTTTTCACAATGTACACCTTTGTAAGCAAGTAGATCCGATAAAGTAGAAGAGATTTTATTGAGAGAAATTTTATAAACAGAAGATAGAACAAATATTACATCCGTAAATACAGTGTGCTCTATTATTAAAGTAATATGTCCTGTTTTAACTTGTTCAAACATTTCTTTCGTCTGATTAAACATATTTTTATCATCGGCAAATAAATATCTAACAATAACATTTGTATCACATATATATTGCATTGTATTTCCTTAACATTTTTATAATGTGAAAATACACTCTCCATCCAAGCTTTTTCTCTTACCTCTTCAAAAGAAGTTTTTGTATTTTTTTTATTATTTTGCACATACACCCCCATACATCTGAAACATGAGATAATATAACTTTATTATTATAATCAATTTCTATAGAAATAATATTGCTATTTTCTCTAACTTTTTTTGGTAGAACGATCTGTCCGTTAGAAGTAATAGCTAAAAGTAATATATTAAAATTCTTGTGTTATTACCTCTCTTGTATATAATTAGGATGTTTTTAAAAATAATTTCTAAAATGATGGCCAATACTAAATATTATCCTGAAGTTAGTTCAAATGCTAATTTTGCTGCTATAGAGCGAGAGATACTAAAATTTTGGCAAGACAATAATATATTTCAAAAATCTATTGATGGTAGGAATGGAGAATCAGAATTTATTTTTTATGACGGTCCACCTTTTGCAAACGGTTTGCCGCATTATGGTCATTTACTTACCGGCTTTATTAAAGACGTATATGCTAGATACCAAACCGTAAAAGGTAAGAAAGTTGAGCGTCGTTTCGGCTGGGATTGTCACGGTCTTCCTGCTGAAATGCAATCAGAGAAAGAGCTTGGTATTTCAGGGCGTCTTGCAATAACTAATTTCGGTATCGAGAAGTTTAATGCACATTGCAGAGCTTCAGTAATGGAATATGCGAGCGACTGGGAAGAATATGTAACTCGTCAAGCAAGATGGGTAGATTTTAAAAATTCTTATAAAACGATGGATAAGAATTTTATGGAGTCCGTCCTTTGGGCGTTTAAAGAGCTGTATAATAAGGGGTTATTGTGTGAGTCTATGCGGGTAGTACCGTATTCTTGGGCATGCGAAACACCGCTTTCTAATTTTGAAACAAGGCTTGATAATTCTTATCGTGAGCGATCAGATAAAGCTGTAACGGTGAGTTTCGTACTAAGGGATAAATTGCATGAGATTCCTGCTTTTGCAGGAATGATATCGAGGGAGTCAGAAATGACAGTAGGCGGTGATTATCAAGAATATAGAATCCTTACTTGGACGACGACGCCTTGGACTCTTCCATCAAATCTAGCCATAGCGGTCGGTAGTGATATAGATTATGCGTTAGTCCCTCAAGAAAATATTTGTTACATAATAGCTGCCTCGTCAGTTTCTAAATATGCTAAAGAATTAGGGCTTAGCGGTGAAGAAAATTTTGAGATAATTAAAGGCTCACAGCTTCAGGGACTCCGCTATAAACCTTTATTCGACTATTTTGAGCATCATCCAAACAGCTTCAAGATATTTGACGTCGACTTTGTTGTTGAAGGTGACGGTACAGGGGTTGTACATATGGCTCCCGGCTTTGGTGAAGATGACCAAATACTTTGCGAATCAAAAGGGATCTCACTTGTTTGTCCTGTGGATAATAGCGGTAAATTTACTAAAGAAATTCCTGATTTAGAGGGAGTGCAAGTATTTGATGCAAATGACAAAATAATAATCAAACTGAAAGAGCAAGGAAATTGGCTAAAAACCGAGCAGTATATTCATAATTATCCTCATTGCTGGCGGACGGATACGCCTCTTATATATAAGGCTGTTCCGTCATGGTATGTCAAGGTAACGCAGTTTAAAGATAGGATGGTAGAGCTTAATCAGCAAATAAACTGGATCCCACATCATGTTAAAGATAATTTATTCGGTAAGTGGCTTGAAAATGCACGTGATTGGTCGATAAGCCGTAATAGATTTTGGGGAACGCCGCTTCCTGTATGGAAATCAGACGATCCAAAATATCCACGCATAGATGTTTACGGCTCTATAGAGGAATTAGAGAAAGATTTCGGCGTTAAAGTTACTGATTTACATCGTCCATTTATCGATAAACTGACAAGACCAAACCCAAACGATCCAACCGGTAAATCAACAATGCGTAGAATCGAAGACGTGTTTGATTGCTGGTTTGAAAGCGGCTCGATGCCATATGGGCAAGCTCACTACCCTTTTGAAAATAAAGAGTGGTTCGAGGATCATTTTCCGGCTGATTTTATAGTTGAGTATTCAGCTCAAACACGTGGTTGGTTTTATACTTTAATGGTGCTATCTACCGCTTTATTTGATCGTCCACCGTTTTTAAATTGTATATGCCACGGTGTAATTTTAGACGCTACCGGCCAAAAACTCTCAAAGCGCCTTAATAACTACGCCGATCCGCTGGAGCTATTTGATCAATACGGCTCTGACGCATTAAGAGTTACGATGCTATCTTCAAACATTGTTAAAGGTCAGGAACTGCTAATCGATAAAGACGGTAAGATGGTATTTGATACGCTTCGTCTATTCATCAAGCCTATATGGAGTTCTTATCATTTCTTTACGATGTATGCTAATGCCGATTCGCTTAAAGGTGAGATTAGTTTTGCTTCTGAAAACGTACTTGATGTTTATATATTATCTAAGCTAAAAATAGCAGTCAGTAAGATTGAAGAGAGTTTGGATAATTTCGATACGCAAACAGCTTATCATGCAGTTTTAGAATTTTTTGAAGTATTGAATAACTGGTATATAAGACGAAGTAGAGCAAGATTTTGGAAAAGCGAAAAAGATACAGATAAACAAAATGCTTATAATACTCTATATTCATGTTTAAAGACTATGGCAATTGCAATGTCTGCACTAGTGCCTATGATTTCGGAGGCGATATATAAGGGGCTATGTCATTGCGAAGAGACGTCTACATTGTCATCCCGCGACTTGATCGCAGGATCCAGTAAATCGATAAACAATTTGAATCCAGTGGTCAAGCCACGGGATTACACCCCATCAGTGCATCACAATGACCAAATTAGCGTCCATCTATGCAACTACCCCACTCTCTCAGACTTTGAAATAAATCACGAGCTAGTTGCTACTATGGATAACGTGCTTGATATTTGTAGTAATAGCCTGTTTATTAGAAGTACTAAAAATATCAGGGTAAGGCAGCCGCTGGCTAGCATAACTATTATCAGCAAACATAATAATGATCTAAAAGCTTTTGAAAATTTGATCAAGGATGAGATTAATGTGAAATCAGTAATTTATTGCGACGATCTAGAGAATTACGCAAGCAAAAAACTATCGATTAATTTCCCAATGCTTGGTAAACGTCTTCCAGCTAAAATGAAAGAGATTATAGCTGCTTCTAAAAAAGGTGACTGGAAAGCTATCGCAGGCGGTTTAACTATATGCGGTGAAACCTTAAATAATGAGGAATATAAGCTAATTTTGGAGCCATATTCACATATAAAAGGAGCAGCAAGTTTTGAGAATAATAGCAGCTTGTTAATACTTGATTTAGAGCTAACAGCTGAGCTAATAGAAGAAGGATACGCAAGAGATATTGTACGCTTCATACAACAGGCTCGAAAAGATGCAGGTTTCTCTATAACTGACAGGATTTTAATTGAGATAATAAGCGAGTTTGATTTATCTGAGATAATTTATAATTATGGAGACTTTATTACAGAACAAACTTTAGGCGAGTTTTCTAAAAATTTTACGCCTGATTATGTAAGTAAAGTAGAATTAGAGGATCATCCAATACAACTTAAGATTAAGAAATCGTAAATTATTTTACTATTGATTAAGGTATTAATAATTTACTTATATTAATCTATAGTATGCACGCTATAAATTAATTTAGGTAAATTATGTCACAATACTCCTCATTAAGCCCGAGAGACAAAGGTTCTTGGATTAAAAATCGTTTAGGAACTAGTACCACAAAAACCACACATACAGAAATTGTAATAACTTTAGAATATTTAAAACAATATTTTAATGAGTTTCAGCCTCTAGAAGGAACAGCATTAAATATTATAGCTAGCTTAGATGCTCCGAATTTAAATCAACTACATCTCATAGAATGCCTTATATCTCAAGGCGCAAATAAATACAAAGCATTAGAATTTGCAATTAAAAATAACAATGAACAGGCTGAATATCTACTTAATCGTCTTACGTTTGAACCCAATTCTAGCCTAATACAAGCAATACAAAACCAAAGTTTAACATTAGTAAAGTATTTTGTAGAAAAATAAAAAGCAGATGTCAATTTTAGTAATTTTGGTTTTAACCCACTAAGACTTGCTGCTAGCTTAGCAGCACATTATAAAATAGATATTACATGTTATCTTTCAATAAAAGGAGTAACTTATTTAAATACAACCTTTAAAGCAGCATCACAAGGCAGTCAAACTGTAAACGAGCTTTATAAGCAAATCTTTTTAAAGCAATAAACGCAAATAAACTTAAAGTAATTAAAAAATTTGTTTGCATATACTGTTTTGATGTTAATACGAAATATTGTTTTAATACACCCGTTAAGTACCACAAATTGAAAAAATAGAAAAGCAATTGCAAAATATGTTTTATCTAAAAATGCTAATTTGGATATAGCTCTAGAAATCGCAATAATAGACGGTAAGTTAGAAGGGGTAAAAACATTATTAAAGGCAGGAGTAAAAATTAACGGCAATAAAGATGCACCACCTTTAATGCTTGCATCAGAGCATGGGCAGACCATAAGATGGGCAAAAGATAACTTACATAGTTTGCAATGGCGATATCAGAGTATATCAAGCAAATTCTAATAATACCTGCCCTCTTACAACATTATCCTTTTCATTAACAAAAACTTTAGCTATTGTTCCGTCTCTTTCGGCTAAAATAAGATTTTCCATTTTCATAGCAGTTAAAATCATAATTTCTTGCCCTGCCGTCACTACCTGCCCTTCTTTCACCTTTATTGCAACAATTTGACCGCTTAGAGGAGCCACAAGTTCGGAGCTTTCTTCTACTACTACTTTTGAGACCATCAACGCTTCAAGTTCTGATATACGAGGAGAGCGAACAAAGGCTCTTACGCTAATACCAGCATGCGATAATAAATAACCGGTTCTGATATTCTCAATTTTTACATTTGTCTTTTTACCGTTAATTATAGCCGTAAAAAGTTCATTACCTAAATTCCAGTTACTACGAATATATATTCTATCACTTTCGTGACGTATATTATAGCCGTTTTCAACAGGTGTAATTAATACGGGAAATAATTTATCATCTATAGTTACTACCCACCTTGTACCTATTTTGTTAGCCTGATTGTTAATATTGCCGGAAATTAAAGAAGCACGTCTTTGTTCCGATATATAAATAAAAATAGCCGTTGCTAAAAATACGGTAGTTACTTCTGAAGTTAGACTAGCTCCGGAAAAACCGTCAGGATATTCTTCTTGAATAAAGGCAGTAGAAATATCACCGCTAACAAAGCGTGGATGTAGCATTACCGCTTCTAAGAAACTAATATTATGAGCAATACCGTTAATTATATAAGAACTCAAAGCAGAACGCATTACCTCAATTGCCTGCTCTCTTGTTTCACCATAAGTACATAATTTCGCAATCATTGAATCATAAAACATACTTACTTCACCACCAAGCCCAATCCCTGTATCTATACGGATATTAGGATTCTTGGCAGGTTCAGAATACGCGATAATTCTACCGCTAGAAGGTAAGAAACCTCTGCTTGGGTTTTCGGCACAAATTCGTGATTCAAATGCCCAACCTTTTAATTTTATATCATCTTGCGTAAATGATAATTTCTCACCGGCTGCAATTTTTATCATCTCTTCAACGATATCTATACCGGTAATTAGCTCAGTAACAGGATGCTCAACTTGTAACCTAGTATTCATTTCTAAAAAATAGAAATTTCTATTACTATCTACTATAAACTCAACGGTACCGGCCGAATAATATCCAACTTTTTGAGATAAGGATATTACCTGCCGATACATTTCTTGCCTTATATCTTCAGTAATAAAAGCACTTGGTGCTTCTTCGATTACTTTTTGATGGTGACGCTGTATTGAACATTCACGCTCTCCGAGACATACACTATTGCCGTATTGGTCGGCAATTAGCTGAATTTCAATATGACGGGGAGTTTGAATTAACTTCTCAATAAATAATCTATCGTCACTAAAACTATTTGCTGCTTCAAGCTTTGCCGACTCAAAAGCATTTGCCATTTCAGCTGGATTATTCACTACTCTCATACCACGTCCACCGCCACCGGCAGCCGCTTTTACTATTACCGGAAACCCAATCTCTTTCGCAATATCCACCGCTTGCTTAACATCATTTATAGTTCCCATATAACCCGGAACGGTGCTAACTCCGGCTTCTATCGCTATCTTTTTTGCTTCGATTTTATCGCCCATTTTTTTAATAGTTCCGGCACTCGGTCCTATTAAAACAACACCGTCTCTTTTAAGAATATTGGCAAAATTCGGATTTTCCGATAAAAAACCATAACCTGGATGTACTGCACTTGCGCCACTTTCACGAATTGCTGAGATAATATTTTTAATAGATAAATAACTTGCCGTTGCAGGGGAATCACCTATATAATACGCCTCATCTGCATACTGCACATACATCGAGTTTGTATCTGCTTCAGAATATACTGCAACCGACTTTATTCCCATCTTTTTTAAGGTACGTATTATCCTAACAGCGATCTCGCTACGATTAGCAATCAGAATTTTATCAAATAATGGTTTATTCATAGTTTTTATTATAAAGTAATCTGTATCATTAATACTGCTGTCGATGTCATTCCTAGCTCAGCATTACCCACATGAACTGTTTTATGTCATGCCCACGAAAGCTGGAATTCAGCATAAAGCGAGATAAATCGAGCTTTTAATTGCAAAAATTTGCTGTATATATGTTTTTCTGGATTCCACTTTCGCTGGAATGACAATTAAACATTACAACGGCAAATTATCATGCTTTTTCCAAGGCAATTCTACTTTTTTAGTACGCAGGAAATTTAACGCCTTACATATTCGCCATCTAGTATTTTGCGGTCTTATAATATCATCCAAATATCCCCTAGATGCCGCAACAAAAGGCGAAGTTACTACCTTTCTATATTCATCGATTTTTTGTTTTTTAGCTTCAGGGTCTTTACATTCTTCCTTAAATATTATCTCGGCTGCTCCCTCTGCCCCCATAACAGCGATTTCTGAATTAAACCAAGCATAGTTTATATCGCCTCTAAGATGCTTGGAGTTCATAACTATATAAGCACCACCGTAAGCCTTACGGGTAATTACGGTAATCTTCGGCACTGTAGCTTCTGCATACGCGTATAACAGCTTAGCACCGTGTTTAATAATACCGTCATGCTCTTGGGATGTACCAGGCAGAAATCCAGGTACATCCACAAGACTTACTATAGGAATATTGAAAGCATCACAGAATCTAATAAATCTTGCTGCTTTTCTTGAGGCGTTTATATCTAAACATCCTGCTAAATGCAAAGGCTGATTAGCCACAAATCCTACCGTATAACCTTCCATATAACCAAATCCGATAATGATATTCTTGGCAAAATCAGATTGTAGTTCAAAAAATTCTCCCTCATCAACGATACGCTCAACAAGCTCTTTCATATCATAAGGCTTATTAGGAGTGTTAGGTATTAACGTGCTAAGAGACATATCGACTCTATCGGCAGGATCAATAGTCGAACGAACAGGAAGAGGACTACGATTGGATGATGGAAGGAAATTAAAGAACTTACGGATTTCGAGCAATGCTTCTATATCATTATTGAATGCAAGATCGGCAACACCGCTTTTAGTGGTATGCATTCTAGCACCGCCGAGCTTTTCTTGGCTTACTGCTTCACCCGTAACAGTTTTTACTACATCGGGACCGGTTACGAACATATAAGAACTATTCTTAACCATAAATATAAAATCAGTTAAGGCAGGGGAATATACCGCACCACCGGCACAAGGTCCCATAATTAAGGTAATTTGAGGGATAACACCTGACGCTAACACATTACGCTGAAATAATTCACCGTATCCGGCAAGAGCATCAACCCCTTCTTGAATTCTTGCTCCCCCTGAGTCGTTAATACCTATTACTGGAGCACCGGTTGCTATAGCTTGATCGATAATATCGCAGATTTTCTTAGCATGATATTCGCCGAGAGAACCGCCTAGTACGGTAAAATCTTGGCTGTAAATAAATACCAATCTACCGTTTATCGTACCATGCCCAGTTACAACACCGTCACCTAAAAACTTTTTATCCTGCATCCCAAAATTATCGCATCTATGTGCTACAAACATCCCAGTTTCGGTAAAACTATTCGGATCTAATAATACTTCTATGCGTTCTCGTGCAGTTAACTTACCTTTTTGATGTTGTGCGTTGATCCTAGCTTCACCGCCCCCTTGCCTTGCAATATTTTTTCTCTCATCCAATAACTCAAGGGAGATTATATTACTTTGAGTCATAAATATTTATAGTTTTATTTCCAAAATATCCATAATATAATATAATAATGCTAACGTGAAAAGATAATTATTTATGTCATCTACCGAAGATACTAAAGAAAAACCGAAAAAAGACAAACCGGCAGCTAAATTTAATAACTTATCAACTGCTTTAAAAAAGAATTTACAAAGAAGAAAGAAAGTACAAAAAGAGAAGAATAATATGGAAAAATATTGATACTAGGTCTTATATCTATTAAAGAGTGATAGCATAGAAAATAATTTTTAGGAAAATAAATATGAGCGTACATGAAATAATAATTAAAATCAGTAAAATTTGTTCTATTTTTATTCCAAAACACGATATCGAGGAATCTAATAATATTCCTGCTAATAGAGAAGCAATGCGTTATTGTTATGAAGATTTCAAATAACCCTCATTAAACATTATTTATCTATATGCAATTTGACATATTAATATAAATTGCTAGTATTTTGATAATTTAGGTTTTGTTTTGAGTCCTATGTCATTCCTGATTTCGCAGGAATGACATAAATAAGCTATGAGGGCAAAACTAACACCTTGCAACAATGACATCAAAATCTAACAAAATCGGTATTTTAAATATTAAATATAATATGGACACAAACAAATTATATCTTTTCAAAGATAGACGATTTTTACCGAATTTTATAGTGCAGTTATGCGGTTGTCTTAATGATAATATATTAAAAAATGCTATAGTAATCCTTATTACTTACGGTATTTCAGGAGCTTTAAGTAAATATAATAATATACTTGTTTTAATTGCTAATGCTACTTTTGTATTACCTTTTATAATATTCGCAAGCATCGCAGGACAAATTGCCGATAAATACGAACGTGCGAGTCTTATTAAGATTATTAAGATTTGTGAAATCGGCATAATTGCCTTTGCAATTTATGGATTTCATCATAATAATCTGCTAATCCTGTTCTGTTCTATTTCCTTAATGGGTATACACTCTACTTTTTTCGGTCCAATAAAATATAGCGTATTACCTGATCACCTAAATAAAGACGAACTACTTGGCGCTAACGGCTTTGTTGAAGCCGGAACTTTTATCGGTATTTTTATCGGTATAATAATCGGCAGTTATTATACCGTCAGCAATAATTTTATAATTTATTCATTAATTACCATCGCTTTTCTCGGCTTCATTACAAGCCTGTTTTCTCCAAAATCTCAAAATGCAAATCGTGATGTTAAAATAAATTGTAATATTATAGATGCAAGCATAAATATGATTAAATATGCCAAAGCAAAAAAACAGATATATTTAGCTATACTTGGTATTTCATGGTTTTGGTTTATCGGAGCTGCTATAATTTCTCAAATACCTTTACTTGCTAAGATAACTTTTAAAGCTGATGAGAATGTTGCTAACTTATTTTTAGCAGTTTTCTCGATTGGTGTTGGTGTCGGTTCATTTTTATGTAGCAAAATATTTGAAAATGAGATTACAGTTAAATATCTCTTTATTTCAGCCCTAGGCATTAGTATTTTTGGTATTGATTTATTCTTTGCAAGTAGAATTAGCTCAGTTAACTACGAACCTACTCAGCTAAAAAGTATTTTAGTATTTTTATCGAAAAGACATAATTGGCGAATAGTGATCGATTTATTTTTCTTAGCATCAATAGGCGGTTTATATATCGTTCCCCTTTTTGCGATATTACAGCATTACGCAAATCCTGCGCATCGTAGCCGAATTATTGCCGTTAACAACCTCATTAATTCCATTTTCATGGTGGGATCAACAATGATTCTATCGTTATTATTTTATCTAAATTTCACTATCCCTTGGATTATATTATTTATTAGCCTAGCTAATATAATCGTCACTATATACATTTACCGCTTAATACCTGATGTTAAAATTATTCCATTTAAACTATTGCGAAGAATATTCCAAATCTGTTTTGATCTTATGTATAAGGTTGAAGTTAAGGGATTTGAAAATTTTCAAAAAGCAGGTAAAAAAGTAGTAGTAGTAGCCAATCATATTTCATATCTTGACCCTCCACTAATTGCTACTTATCTAAAGGAAGAAATGATTTTTGCAATTAGTCCCGATATACAAAAAATATGGTGGATTAAACCGTTCTTACGTATGGCAAGAACTTTACCGGTTGATCCCAGTAACCCAATGGCAATAAAGACTTTAGTCAAAGAAGTACAAAAGGATCAGAAAGTAGCAATTTTCCCTGAAGGTAGAATAAGCGTTACCGGCTCTTTAATGAAAATATACGAAGGACCTGGAATGATTGCCGATAAAGCCTGTGCTACCGTTTTACCGGTTAGAATAGACGGAACTCAATTTACTCATTTATCAAAATTAAAAAACATATTAAAAAGAAAAATATTTCCTAAAATTACTATAACAGTTTTACCGCCGGTAAAATTCGCTAATGTGAGTGCTGCAAGTAATCAAGAACGACGCAGTTATATCTCTAGGACTCTTTATGATATCATGGCTGATATGATGTTTGAGAGTTCAGACTACAAAAATACTTTATTCTCATCTCTTATAGAAGCTGCTAAAATTCATGGATTTAAGAAAAAAATAGTTGATGATTTTGAAAAAAATACGGTCACTTATCGAGATTTAATATTAAAATCTTTTATCCTAGGTGATTTAATCAAAAAAAATAATATCTTTGGCAGAAATTTAGGCTTAATGTTGCCTAATACCACTAATACATTAATTACTTTTTACGCCATGCAATCTAGCGGTTATGTTCCTGCTATAATTAACTGGAGCAGCGGCATAAGTACTATTATTAACTCCTGTAAACTTGCACAAATTAAAGTAGTTTACACTTCAAAACAATTTATTAAGCAAGCAAATTTACATGAATTAATAACTAACTTATTAGATTTCGGTATTAAAATCATATATTTAGAAGATTTTAAAAATCAAATTAGTACATCTCTAAAACTAAAAGCAAAAATAGGAAGTTATTTTTCTCAAACTTATTACAATTATTTTTGTCGTAATCGTGATGATGAAAAACCGGCAGTGATAATTTTTACTTCGGGCACTGAAGGTGAGCCTAAAGCCGTATTACTATCTCACAGAAATTTACAAACTAATAGATATCAAATAACTGCTAAAGTACCTTTTAGCCCCGAAGATATAGTATTTAACTCATTACCTTTATTTCATTGTTTTGGTCTTGGAGGTGCAATTATTACAACTTTAAACGGTATTAAGCTGTTTCTATATCCTTCTCCACTAAATTATCGCAGCATTCCTGAAGTTATATACGATATCGGAGCAACCATATTAATTTCTACCGATACTTTTTTAAACGGTTATGCTAATTATGCTCACCCATATGATTTTTACTCATTACGCTATATATTTTCCGGTAGCGAGAAATTAAAAAAATCTACAAGACAATTTTGGCTTAACAAATACGGTATACGTATTTTTGAAGGGTATGGAATTACCGAAGCCGCACCTATTATAGCTTGCAATACCCCTATGCATAATAAAGCAGACACGGTAGGAAGATTATTACCGAAAATTGATTATAAGCTTGAGAAAGTAGAGGGACTAAATGAAGGATGTCGTTTATTCATCAGAGGTCCTAACATCATGCTTGGTTACCTAGACTTAGAAGGTCACCGTACTTATCACGAATGGTACGACACAGGTGATATAGTCAAAATCGATTCTGAAGGATATATAACAATTTTAGGACGTTTAAAACGCTTTGCTAAAATATCAGGGGAAATGATATCTCTTACAAAAATTGAAGAACTTGCTAGTGAAATTGATCCTAATTCCTTGTATGCTGCTATTTCTATGCCCGATAAAACGCACGGAGAAAAAATTATTTTACTTACTACCGGTTCCGATATAAATAGAGAAAATTTTGCAGATACTGTATCTAAAGCTCAAATTTCTTTACTACATTTACCGCAAGTAATTATTACCGATTCAGAAATACCTTTGCTTGCAAGCGGTAAAATAGACTATCTTGAGATTATGAAGAATGTGGATAAATTCTAACATCCTTGCTAGCGATTGGAAGCCTTGTTGCAGGGCTCGTTTTGTCTCATTCCCGCGTAGGCGAGAAGGCGTTGTTGCGTGGAACGGTTTTTCGTCATTGCGAGGAAAAATTGAAAATTTTGACGAAGCAATCCAGTTAAAAATTCTGTAAATCAGAATTTTTTAATCTGTTTCTGGATTGCTGTGTCGCTTCGCTCCTCACAATGACGGTTTTGGTATCTAGACAACAATGCCACACAGGAATGAAATAACCGAGCCATGCCACACTGGTCAAGCCACGGGATGACATTTATTTTTCTTATTAATAGCAGCATTCAAAGCTAATTTAAACCACTTACCTAATAACTCTTGGTCCTCCATAATTTCAGGTAACACCTTCCAATATGATAGAGTTACAAATTTACCTTTACTTTGATATACAAATGCCTCAGAACGGCAAGATTGCAAATATTCATCAGTGCTTAGTTCTGACTTAAAATATAATTCATTACGCTTAATAATTCCTACCTTAACCCCACACTTAATATATACCATATCCACTAAACATTACACGAACGGCTACTGCACCATATGGTTCTAACAGTTCTTAAACATATTCAGTAAATTCATTTTTATTCATAATAATCGCTTTAAATACAACAAACCATAAATAAATGTACCTAATATAATAAACAATGGAGTTAAAGGTAAATCAAAGTAGAAAGAGCTAAATGTGGCACAAAAATTAATAAATAAAGAGATAAGAATTGATATTATAATCATCTGAGAGGGGCTATATGCTACAAACCGGGCGATCATTGCAGGAATAAGTAAAATAGCAGTAACCATAATTACACCAACAATCTTTATAGCAAAAAATACCGATAATGAGAGAAGAAGTAAAAATATTAGCTCAATAATATTAACCTTTAAGCCTTTTATGACTGCAATATCTCTATTGATAATGATCAGAAGAATTTGATTATATAAATATACTATAAAGCTTATAATAGTTATTAGCACTACCCCTAGTATAATCAAATCATTAAAAGACACGGATAAAATATCCCCAAACAACAAATTAACTATATTATTCTGCAAAGAAGTAAAATAATTAATAACTAAAGCAACAGCTAGCATAAAGCTAGAAATCAAATTAATAACTGCATTTTTTTCAGCATTATTTTTAAAAATAAACACAAAAAACGAAAAAAGAATTGCAACTATTATTCCTGAATATATTAATGGGAAATGTGCTATAATGCTTATGCTAACCGCTAAAAAACTACTATGAGCAAGCCCATCGCCAAAATAAATATATCGATTCCATAGTGCAATGCAGCCAAGAGGAGCAAATATGCAGCTAATGAAAATTAATGCTAGTATTATTAAAGTCATCTGAGTATATTATATATGTTTGTTGTATGGCCTCTTTTCATCCTGTGGAGGGGCCACGGGATGACATTGGAAAAAATCATAGACTATGTCTTCAATCGATAAAAAAGAATTAGCAAAATTTGAGAAAATTTCTCATAATTGGTGGAATAAGGACGGGGAATTCGGTTTATTACACCGAATAAACCCTATTCGCCTTGAATATATAATAGAGAAAATAACTGCGCATTACAATAGACACCTTTCCAAACTAGAAATATTAGATGTTGGTTGCGGTGGAGGATTAATTGCAATGCCTTTAGCGGCTCAAGGTTTTAACGTTACAGCCATTGATGCACTACAAAGTAATATTGAAACAGCAAGCACTTACGCTAAGGAAAATAATGTAAAGATAAATTATTTACAATCTACTATAGAAGAATTAGAAAGTGACAAGCTATATGATGTGGTAATTTGTATTGAGGTTATTGAGCATGTAGGAAACGTACAGCAATTTATACTCAATTTGGTGAAGCATATTAAGCCAAACGGTATGGCAATAATTTCTACGATTAACCGCACTAAAAAAGCTTATGCACTTGGAATAATAGTTGCTGAATATATTTTAGGCTGGGTGCCTAAAAATACTCATGATTATACCAAATTCTTAAAACCATCGGAAATTTACGAAATGCTTACGGATACCGACATTGAAATTAAAGAGCTGAAAGGCTTGGTATATGACCCTGCTAAAAATGAATGGAAATTAAGCGATGATATAGACGTAAATTATTTTATGTGTTTGGGGAGCAAGAATGCAAAATCAATCAATGTCATTCCTGCTTTAGCAGGAATGACATCTTGAACGTTCATACACTAGGACATCAAGACACGGTATGACACAGTTCTTAGTATATATTTAAAAACAATAATACATGACCAACGTAATTACTAGATTTGCTCCGTCACCGACGGGGTTTTTACATATAGGTTCGGCAAGAACTGCCCTTTTTAACTACTTGTTCGCAAGGCATAATAACGGTAAGTTTCTGCTCCGCATTGAAGATACCGATAAAGAAAGGTCAACTAAAGCAGCGGTAGACGCTATATTTTCAGGTCTAAAATGGCTAGGGCTTGATTGGGACGCGGAAGTTATATTCCAGTCTAAACGTAATGATCTTTACAAAAAAGCGGCTCTAAGACTCCTGAAAGAAGGTAAGGCATATTATTGTTTTACTAGCCAAGAAGAAATAGAAAAGCAGCGACAAAAAGCTTTAGAAAATAAACAGCATTTCATTTTTAATAGCGAGTGGCGTGATAAAGAACCTGACGCCTATCCTACTGATGTTAAGCCAGTAATACGTCTCAAAACTCCAAGAGAGGGCAGAATAACAATTCATGATACCTTACAAGGCGAGGTAGTAATTGAGAACTCTCATATAGACGATATGGTACTACTAAGGGCAGATGGCACTGCTACTTACATGCTAGCCGTAGTAGCAGACGATCATGATATGGGTATCACTCATATTATTAGAGGTGACGATCATTTAACCAATGCAGCAAGGCAAATTGCTATTTATCAGGCTCTCGGTTATGAAGTACCGAGCATGACTCATATACCGCTAATTCATGGAGCAGACGGAGCAAAACTATCAAAAAGACACGGAGCCTTAGGCGTTGACGCTTATAAAAATATGGGATATTTACCTGAAAGTTTGTGTAATTATTTATTGCGTCTCGGATGGAGTCACGGTAATGATGAAATTATATCAATGACTCAGGCTATAGAATGGTTTAATCTTGATTCGCTCGGTAAATCACCTTCTAGGCTTGATTTTGCTAAAATGAATAGCCTTAATGCTTATTACTTAAGAATGCTTGACAATGATACCTTAACTGCAAAGACTGTCGAGATATTGAAACAAAATTATAAGATTAGTGATAAAGAGGTAAGTTATATAAAACAAGCAATGTCAAGCTTGCTAGTTAGAAGCGAAACATTGCTAGATTTAGCACAGCTTGCTCAAATTTATCTCGTAGATTCGCCCATCGTCTACAACCAAGATGCAAAGGAAATTATAGAAAATTGCAATAAAGATTTGATCAAGCAAGTTACAGAAGGTTTAAACAAGATTGAGAAGTTTGATAAGGAATCCGTACAGAATAAATTTAAAGAAATAGCAGCAGCAAACGACTTAAAGCTGAGTGACATTATGAAGCCCGTAAGAGCTTTAATAACCGGCATGGACGCATCACCTAGCGTATTTGCAATTGCAGAAATTTTAGGAAAAGAAAATATTTTAAAAAGGTTAGAAACTATATGAAAGATTGTATAAAAAAAGTTGCTTTTGTTCTTAGTGGATTATTTATAATAACCAGTACTTTTATTTTATACAGAGTAACAAATGTCGATGCTTCATCAACACCAAAAAAGTACGGATCTTGGACTTTAAATTGTACTCTTAATAATGAGAAAAAACAACTTTGCTTCTTATCACAACAAATTAATAATCTAGAAAAAGATAAAGAAAAGGAAATATTAGCCATTTATCACATAGGTTATTTCAATGTGGAGCAAGAAGAACAGGAATTAAAAATAATAGAACAAGAAGAACAGGAATTAAAAATAATAGAAATAGTCCCGTCAAATGTTCAAATTCCGGCAGGCACAGTCATTAATAGCGGTGACAAACGAATAGCAGCCGGAAAATACATAAATTGTACGATAAACGGCTGTCAGGCTTTGGCTGTTATTACAAAAGACGATTTAGAAATGATTTTATCTAATGATAATTATATAGAACTAATTACCGCAGACGGAAAACAAGCTAAAATTTCCTTTATAAAAGACGGCTTAAAGGAGGGTCTAAAAGCTTTGAGTAGATAGTAACGGAATTTAAGCATTGTTGCGTGGACTGTTTTTCGTCGTCATTGCGAGCAGGCATTGCCTGCGTGGATACCTAAGTTGTCATTGCTAGGAGCCATATATGACGCGGCAATCTAGAAAAAGTAATAAAAAATTCTGTAAATCAGAATTTTTAACTGGATTGCTTAGTCAATTAATTACGTCATTTCCTCGCAATGACGACTTAGGTATCCATGCAAACAATGCCATAAGCCGCTTAAAGCTCATGACAATTTGCTTAATAAGTTACATAATTGAATTAACTGTCTTTCACCGCCTAAACTTGCTTCATATTCAAGAACACACATGATTGATGAAATGCCGTGCCTGTATCAGCTACTACTATCCATCTTTCTAAAAGAATATGAAATCCTGCTTCCCTTTCCGGCAGAATTATTGAATGATCTGTAGAAGCAGGTAATGGATAACTCCAAAATGGTTTTGCTTGGCTTATATTTTGAAAAAATGTCTTAAGCTCATTAAAAGTTAGTCGTTGATAAAATCAGTAGGATGATCAGTAATCTCATATGAATAAACACGTGTTTTATGTGCTATGGTATAATCACAATGTATATCAAACTTGTCACCAGCTTTTACTTGATAAAAATGATGGCATTTGCTTCCATCTCTCAAATCAAATGTTTTGTCAGATGAAAATTGTCACATTTCTGCATTAGTATCATTAACAGAATCTCTCTCATCTTCTTTTCCACCTCTAAGAAGATACACATCTTTAATTGCCGGTGCACTTACAGCATCATCAGGAATGTTAACATCACTAGGAAAGTTTTTTCCTACTTCCATCTCATTTTTCTGTGAGCTATCCTTTAACAACTTTCACTCTTCGCAAACTAAAGCCATTGTCTTCGGTTAGGTTACTACCCAATGATATTGGGTAACACCTAAAACATGCTAAAATTTCTTATCGTACTCTGCTTTATTATGAGCTATTTTGTTATCAAGTAGTGTTTTTAGTTATAATTTACCTATTAATTTAAATTATATTTACGATATATATCAATAGATTGAATAATAATCTACCTTTACAATTAATAATATTTATTAAATTTTTAATATATTGCAAAAAATTATAAAACACTAAATGGAAAAAATATTTGATCATAAATAAAAAGGCTTGTCTTTTTATTAAACTTTATTAACTATTTTTATATTTTGACTGAAGATACTAACCATTATTATACTGATATATTCAATTTATGCTGTTAATGAAAATTAATATTAATTTAATATAACTGTCTAAAAAAATCACAAAAATATGATCACATTGACAAATCAAGATATAGTGCAACTTGTGCTTAAGCATTGATTATCGATCAATTTAAAATAAATATCATATCTTTCTAAAATCTTATTAATTTTATGATCAAAACATTTTATACTAATTGTATGCATATACTCCTTTTAAAAGAAGTGAAAATAATTTAGTATGTTTATGGAAAATATTGATGTTTGGCAGAAAAAATTTGAGGTTTGTGATGATAGTAAAAAACTAATTGATCGAATTAAATATTTGAATATTATAGTAGACTCATCTATAGATATAACAGAAATTAAAAAAGGTCTTTATTATACCCGTAAATATAATGCTTCTCAAATGCATCAATCAGGGTAACCTTATTATTCTCACCATATAGAAGTTACAATCATAATTGCAGATTTTACGGCTCTTGAAGCTCCTAAACTGTATAAATCATATATGATAAATGTGGCCATTCTTCATGATACTATAGAGGATACAATACGTACACATGCTGATATTAGTAAAATTTTTGATAAGAATACTGCCAATAGCGTAGAACGTTTAACAAGAATTAAGCCGTACAGTAAAATTATCTCCGGCGAAATATTAAATTTACTAATACAAGAACAAAGATATGACATTGCACTTATTAAAGTGTTTGATCGCCTACATAATTTACAAACTATAAATGCTAAATTTACGGAAAAGACTTTAGAAACAGTAAAAGAAATTATAGAAAGCTTCTTACTCATAGCAGCTTATTTAGAAATACAAACCGTAGAATAACAACTATCAAATGTTTATACCAATTTTATCAAGCAACATTTCCCTTCAGAACAAAAAGCAATATTTCAAAATGTTGGTTTACAAAATTTCTTTTTTCAACTTCAAAACAATACAAAATAAATGAAATTTGTATCTCTATTTTATAATTATCCTCAGTTGTAATAATAGTATGTAAAGATTGATAGCCGTTTGGCTTAGGATTAAGAACATAATTTTTAAATTTATCATTTCCATGCACATAAAGATCATGAACTACTTTTAAAGCTTTATAACATTGCTCTTCATCTATTACCACTATTCTTATCGCAAAAATATCTGTTAATTCTTCTAACTTTATACCCTTACGATATAATTTATCTAAAAGTGACATTGGATGTTTGATCATACCTGTTATTTGAGCAGTAATATCATGTTCAGATAAATTATGATTTAAATGTTTAATAACCCTTGGAACAAATCTACCTCATTAATTTATACTAATGTAGTTAATAGTTATACTTACGAATCACTAAACACACATTAAAGCAATAAACTTGATTAAGTTCTATTGATATTTCTAATGAATTTGCAATTAAAAAGAATTTAATGAGCTTTAAAATTATTTTGTTAACAGTTTCATAGGATAAATACCAAAGGTTGAGCCATTATAATTAATTAAAAAATATTTATAATCATTTATTGCGATAATTATAAGAAACTCTATATTTTATTTTTTAAGAAAGAGTTCTATTAAATAATTTATTTCTAAATTAAACAACGAATTGCTTTAAAACCCATTTGTTGTATAAATCAGTTTTTCAGTATCTTACTGCGACTTGATAATATGTTCTACGGTACGTTGTTAAAATCATTATTATCAACATGCATTGCCTGCGTGGGAACCCACAAAACGTATCCGGTGTCCACCCCCCGTGGCTTGTCCACGGTATCCAGTAAAACAACTAAAAATACTAACAATATTAGTACTTTTAACTAGACCAGTAAAAACGATCCATGCCGCAATGTCTCCTCAAAATGATGGAAATAGGCAATGCAATAAGACGAGTTTATTAGACCTACTGCATCACCTATCTTATGTAGATATAGACTTAGAAATCCATACCGCCCATACCGCCCATACCACCACGCATTGGCGGCATTGCATCTTCTTTATCAGAAGGTTCGTCAACAATTAAAGTTTCCGTGGTAATAATTAACGAAGCAACGGAAGCAGCATCTTGAAGCGCAGTACGCACTACTTTAGCCGGATCAATAATTCCTGCTTTAATCATATCGACATATTGCATATCTTGAGCATTAAAGCCATAATTTTTATCATTATGTTCTAATAATTTACCAACTACTACGCCACCGTTTTCACCGGCATTTTCAATAATCTGTTTTAGCGGATCCTTTAAAGCTTCTATTACTATCTCAATACCTGCTTGTTGATCCTTATTCTCGACTTTAAGCTTTGTTAAAGTTTGTGATGCATGAAGTAATGTTACACCGCCACCGGCAACAACACCTTCCTCAACTGCAGCACGTGTTGCAGCAAGCGCATCTTCAACACGATCTTTACGCTCTTTCACTTCAACTTCCGTAGCACCACCAACCTTTAATACGGCAACACCACCGGAAAGTTTAGCTAAACGCTCTTGTAGTTTTTCTTTATCATAATCAGAAGTAGTTTCAGCTATTTGAGATTTAATTTGCAATACCCTATCTTCAATATTTTTCTTATCACCGCTACCATCAACAATTACGGTATTTTCTTTAGAAACTGTTACTCTCTTTGCCGTCCCTAGACTTTTAATACTCACATTTTCAAGCTTCATACCTAAATCTTCAGTAATAAGCTCACCTTTAGTTAGGATAGCAATATCTTCCATCATTGCTTTTCTTCTATCACCAAAACCTGGCGCTTTTACTGCCGCAACTTTTAAACCACCACGTAATCTATTGACCACGAGCGTTGCAAGAGCTTCGCCCTCAACATCCTCAGCAATAATTAACAACGGGCGTTGTGATTGTACTACAGCCTCAAGTATAGGTAACATCGGTTGTAAATTTGATAATTTTTTTTCAAATAGCAATATGAAAGGATTTTCAAGTTCAGCAACCATTTTCTCGGAATTCGTTACAAAATACGGTGATAGATAACCCCTATCAAACATCATACCTTTAACTACTTCAACATCGAAGCTAAAATTCTTTGCTTCTTCAACAGTTATCACGCCTTCTTTACCGACTTCCTCCATTGCCTTAGCAATTTTCTCACCGATTTCCTTATCACCGTTTGAAGATATAGTACCAACCTGTGCAATTTCCTCTTGGCTATTGATTTTTTTACTTGATTTTTTAATTTCTTCTACTACTGCGTTTACCGCTAAATCCATACCACGCTTTAAATCCATAGGATTATAGCCCGCTGCGACTAACTTATTACCCTCACGAGCTAATGCTCTAGCAAGTACCGTAGCTGTAGTAGTACCGTCACCGGCTACTTCTGCAGCTTTTGTAGCAGCTGATTTTAATAGCTGAGCTCCAGCATTTCTAATTTTATCTTTTAACTCGATCGATTTTGCAACCGTCACACCGTCTTTGGTAATTTTCGGTGAACCGAATGATTGCTCAATAAGTACATTTCTGCCTTTTGGACCTAAAGTAACTTTTACTGCATCTGCAAGTACGTCAATGCCTTCTAGCATTTGCTCACGAGCTTTTGAACCGTGTTTAATAAGTTTTGTTGCCATATTTAATTTCTCCTTAAAACAAATAATTAATTAATAATACCAAATACATCGCTTTCTTTCATAACGATCAGTTTTTCGCCTTTAATTTCAATTTCGGTACCTGCCCATTTACCGTATAAAACTTTATCACCTACTTTGAGCTCTAAAGGATGAATTTCACCTTTTTTATTACGAACACCGTTACCTACGGCTACTATTTCACCTTGCATCGGCTTTTCTTTTGCGGTATCAGGAATAATAATTCCACCTTTAGTTTTTTCTTCGTGTTCGATAGGCTTTATTGCAATTCTATCATGTAATGGTTTAAAAGACATTTTAACCTCCAATTATTAAATCTTTAAATGTACATACTATATATATTTTATTTTTGCTAGTTCAAGGGGCAAGAATAAATTTTTTTTACTGACCTCTTTCAAATTCTTCTTTTTTTATACAAGAGGTCTACTCTTTCTCAAAATCCTCTAAACTAGTGCCGTGGTTAGTTTTGTGCCATTGAAAAGGACAGAAAATTATTTCAAATACTGCTTTATATGAAGCTACGGTATGTAATATAAAATAACTAGTCCATAAGATCAAAGCTACTATATCCTGAAATGTTACTTTTCTGCTTTTTAAAGAATCCTGTAATATATACAGAGCAGTACTATTAAAGATATAAAAGCGAAAAATACTACTAACAAGCCATAAATAATTAATTATAGCATTTTTATTTATAACAATAGAAAATATTGTAAAAGGTAAACTCCAAACATTATAGGTAGAGAAGCCGATAAAAATATAAATTATTATTTGAGGTAAAGTAAATTTTCGGTATTTATCTTTTTGTGCTTTAAATACAAAAAATGTTTGCAGAAAACCTTTAATCCAGCGTGATCTTTGGTTTAGCCAATTACCTAAACTATCCTGAGCTTCTTCTAGAGTATAGGAATCAAGGATAGCTACTTTATAGTTCTATGAGTAAATTCTTATACCAAGCTCGGCATCTTCCATCACATTATCAGCATCCCATCCGCCAAGCTTATTTAATATATCCGTTTTAAAATGATTACTAGTACCACCAAGAGGGGTAGGAAGTTTTAATAAACTTAATCCTTGCAAGATATATTCAAACCATAAACTATATTCTTCTATATTCTATATTCTATATTCTATATTCTATATTCTATATTCTATATTCTATATTAAACATTGTGGTTCAAATATTCTCATTTTCATTATAAAAATTGAGCTTATCCTGAAGACAAACATATTCATCAGATAAACTTCTAAACGTTGTTAGAGCTTTAAGTAGATTTTCAGGTTCAGGTTTATCTGCAGCATCATATACTACTAGATACTCACCACATGAATATTCTAAAGCATAATTAAGAGCTTTCGGTTTAGTTCTTGGTATACTTCTTGGAACAAGTATAATATGAAAATAAAACGGTAAATTATATAAGGCTATTTCTTTAATCATTAGATAATCTTAATATTCTTAGCAACAATTGGTCCAACTTTAAATCCAAGAGCATATTTTAGTTAAAGATAGTAACAGAGAGGATCTTTTGAGACATTTCCATTAGTAAAGATATCTCTCCCAAAAAATATTCTTTAAGTTTTTACCATTACTCATTAAAATTTTAGGCTGAGCAGAAATAACAAAATCTTTATCTTCAAATAGCTTCAATTAATAATAAATCGCAGCATCCATGCTTATGTTTTTTTCATTCAAAATTTATCTTCTTTGAATAAAAAATGTAATCCTATATTCTGATTATCAGTAATACCATATTCTATTGCACTACTTGCAAATTGTTCATCTTGGTAAGATGATAATTCTACTATCTTCTGCTCTAATCTTTTTATTTGCCGCAAGATTTTTGCATGAAGCCTCGGATGATCACTTACTTTTTTTTGAGGGACTCCAATAGATAAGTTACTATGTTCTTATGTATAAAACGCCTTCTTCTCTTTGCTTTTTTTTCGTTTTTTGATATCTTATTAACTTTATTAGCACTTACAATATATCTATATCTTCCCTGCTCTAACAACCATGCCGAGGCATTTACATTATTAATATCAAAAATATAGAAGTATTACTTTTACCACAGAAAGTAGAATAGCAAATATTAATATATCCCACGATAAAATAACAATTGGATCTAATCAGCGGTTCACGTTTAAAAGCCTAGGTAATATTGGGAAATTAATCTTAGGATCACATAGTAGTGTTAAAGTAACAGATCTTAATCATAAGGTATCTATAAATAACACCAATCGAGATAAGATAATTATATTATCAGGTGAAGATACTAATTTTTATGATAATCCCTACGCTTAAATTGAAGTGTGAATAGGTAACTCATTACGAGGACATGACGTAGTACTTAACTAAGAATCCTAGGAGTTTATTATTATTGCATGAGATCGCAACGCAGCATACAGCTGTTTGCAATGACGGAGCAGTATCCACTCTTGCAATGCCTCGCAGAGAATGCATCAAGAGCATTTTACCGCCCCACAAAATAACACCTCTAAGTCCCAAGCAGCACTTGATTTTGTAGTTTAAATAATTCTGCTGCACCGCATTTAGCAAGTTTTAACATTTCTATAAACTGCTCTTCGGAAAAAGGTTCTTGCTCTGCCGTGCCTTGTACTTCGATTAAATTACCGTTACCTGCAAATACAAAATTACTATCCACTTCAGCATCACTATCTTCTAAATAATCCAAATCTAGTATCGCCTCACCTTTATATATACCGCAAGAAACAGCTGCAATTTGACTAATTAAGGGATTGACCTTTAAAATTCTCTTTTTCATCAATGATCTAATAGCTAGGTGTAATGCTACATAGCTTCCTGTTATCGATGCCGTTCTAGTACCACCATCGGCATTAATAACGTCACAATCTATAATAATCTGCCTCTCACCCAGTTTCTTCAAGTCCATTACACATCGCATGCTTCTTCCTATCAAACGCTGTATTTCTTGGGTTCTTCCGCCTTGCTTCCCTTGTGCTGCTTCTCTTTTAATACGCTGGGATGTAGAGCCTGGGAGCATGCCGTACTCAGCGGTAACCCAACCTTGATTTTGCCCTCGTAAAAACGGTGGTACGGTAGTTTCGCAAGTAGCACTACACATGACATGCGTATTACCGATTTTAATAATGCACGAACCTTCCGTATTAATAAGCGGTGATAATTCTAATGAAATAGGACGTAATTGGTTGCTTTTTCTTCCTGACTGTCTCATAATACAATTTGTACTCCATAAGTAGTATACTAGTTTAATTTTTCAAATTCAACGAGTATACCATTGAAAAAATTTTTATTATATATATATATATCTCAAAAAAGAATAGAAATATAAAGTAAATAATATGATAGATGATAATATAGAAAATAATGAACAAACCATAAATGATATTGCTGAAGAGATAGTTGAAAAGGCAAATCCGGAAATAACAGAGTTAAAAGCAGAAATTGAAGAGCTAAAAGACAGACTCATTAGAACTACTGCCGAAATAGACAATACAAGAAAACGTTTAGAAAAAGCACGTGACGAAGCAAAAGATTATGCAATTGCTACATTTGCTAAGGAGCTACTAAATGTTAGTGATAATCTTTCAAGAGCATTAGCACATAAGCCGGCAAATTCTGATATAGAAGTCACAAATATTATTGCAGGCGTTCAGATGACTAAAGATGAACTGGATAAAATCTTTCATAGACATCATATTGAAGAAATAAAGCCTGAAATAGGATCAATGTTCGACTATAATTTACATAATGCAATTTCGCAGATAGAACATCCTGATCA
Source organism: Rickettsia akari str. Hartford (assembly GCF_000018205.1). NCBI lineage: Bacteria > Pseudomonadati > Pseudomonadota > Alphaproteobacteria > Rickettsiales > Rickettsiaceae > Rickettsia > Rickettsia akari. The sequence continues at coordinate 895,765 of NC_009881.1, forward strand.
TGAACCGAATAGCATTATTACTTTAATGCAATCAGGATATAAAATTAGAGATAGGCTGCTTCGCCCTGCTACCGTACAAGTAGCTAAAAAATCTTAATACTAAGATAAAACTTCAAAAATTGGCGTTGTCGTCCTACAAGAGCTTCGGTTCGAATTATATTAAGTATACGCTGCGATCCTCACCTTGTGAACTCCTAGCTCTTTTTGAAGTTGATCTTCGTGTAGAAAATGGAAAAAGTAATATGAATATAACCGCTATATTTTGGCTAGTTTTTTTAGGGCTTTTTATAAGCGGTTTTATGCTAATTTCAGACGCAGTAAAACCATTTTTTATCGCATTTATAATATCTTACTTACTACAACCTGCTATAGGTCTTATTGCATCAAAATTTAAAATATCAAATAAATTTGCATCAAGCATAATTTATCTGATATTTTTGAGCATGTTTTTCTTAAGCTTAACTATTTTAGTGCCGATAATTTATGGACAAATTTTTACTTTTATAAATAATATTCCAAAATATAAAAATTATTTACAAGCAGAAATATTGCCGCCTATAATGGCAAAAATTTATTTGATAGAACCTGATATTGCCGATAAAATTAAGAATTCTTTAACCAATTTTATAAATAGCATATTTACTATACTTGGCAGTATTGCTAATAATTTTTGGCGTTATACCATTATTACCATTAACATATTTGTTTTATTTTTACTTATACCTATAATATTATTCTATTTCCTACGTGATTGGGCGAAAATTATTACAAACATGAAATCATTATTACCTATAAAAACCCGACCGAAAATTCTAGAAATATTATCGGCAATTAATAATCTGTTATCTGCTTACATAAGAGGACAGCTAAATATTTGCTTATTATTATCTACTTATTATAGTATTGCATTTACCATAATAGGTATTGATCTTGCTATTTTACTTGGCATTGTAACAGGATTTTTAGTTATTATTCCTTTCCTTGGCACTTTTATATCGTTTCTTTTAACTCTAATTATAAGCTATTTAACTTTTGGCATAAATACCAAATTACTATATATAATGATAATTTATCTAGTTGGAAATATTTGTGAGTCTTATATCTTAACCCCTAAAATTATCGGCGATAAAATAGGGTTGCATCCTCTTTGGATTATATTCTCGATTTTTGCCTGCGGCAGTTTATTTGGAATTATTGGAATATTTTTTGCTATACCGATTGCAGGGATTACAAAAATTTTACTCTTGAATCTAATTAAATTTTATAAATCTAGTAAGTTCTATCGAACAAACGGCTAAGTTATAATATTATTGTATGATTTTTAACAAGTGTCTAATGTCATTCCTGCTTTTGCGGGAATGACATAGAGAAGCATAAAATGACCCCCTCGACCTACCACAATGCTGCTCAGGATTAATAAATGCAGCAATATATATTTCGTTTTACTACTTCTAATAAATATCATCATGATGAGTTTATTGTTTCTAGTTCTAATGAACAAGCTTATAATATTGTAAAAAATTGGCAGTACAGCTTTGGCGTTAATCCTTATAAATTTACTGTACTAATTAAAGGGCCTTCTTCATCAGGAAAAACTTATTTAACCAAAATATGGCAAAATTTAAGCAATGCCTATATTATTAAAGATAGTTTTTTTAATGCAGAAATTTTAGAAAAATACAATGCTTGTATCATTGAAGATATTGAAAACTGGCAAGAGCCGGCATTACTTCATATATTTAATATTATTAACGAAAAACAAAAATATCTTTTGCTTACCTCATCTGATAAAACCAGAAACTTTACTTTACCAGATTTATCTTCACGTATTAAATCAGTACTTAGTATAGCATTAAACTCACCTGACGATGAATTAATCAAAATTCTAATATTTAAGCATTTTTCTATTTCTTCGGTCACAATATCCGGACAGATAATAGATTTTCTTTTAGTAAATTTGCCTAGGGAATATTCTAAAATTATAGAAATATTAGAAAATATTAACCATTCTGCTTTAATTTCTAAAAGAAAAATAACAACATCATTAGTAAAAGAAGTTTTAAATAACTATCATCATAAAATATTATAACTTTTGCCTTGACTTTAAATATTCTCAATATAACCTTTCTATAAATTAACTTTTTAGCAAAAATTGTGTTTGGATACAAACAAAAACAAAAAAATTTAAATAGAGAACCAAAACAGGCTATAGGCTTATTATCCATAGGTACTTTTTTAGAGTTATTTTGATCTTACGCTATATGTTCATATGGCAGTATTACTTAATGAGCTTTTCTTGCCGCAATATGATACTAACGTTAATCGCCTTCTTGCAGCTTTTTCTTTTTGTTCTACTTTTATTTTTAGATTCTTGGGAACTTGATTATTTGGCTGGATAGGAGATAATATCGGTTGCAATACACAGTCGTTATTACCACTATTTTAATGTCGTTTTCTTGCATCGTTATGGCTAATCTTCCTACTTATGCCAAAAGTGGATGCTAGTACCACTTGGATAGTAACAATATGCCGTATAGTGCAATGTATGTCGTCCATGGGAGAAAGAGTAAGAGCAGCATTATATTTAACGGAATCCGTAGGAGTTCCTAAACGCTTTCCTGACATAGTATTTGTAGGGATATATGACAGCTTAGTATTAACTGTCGCCCTTGGCGTAGTAACCTTAGTTACATCCTATGGCTTTAATTGGCGTATCGCATTTTGGGTAGGTGCAGGCATTGCTTTTATAGGTAGTGCTGCTAGGACTACTTTACATGAAACACCGGATTTTGTTGATGCTAAGCATAGAATACAAGAAACTATAAAAGACAGTAATATAATTAATGTAGCAAAGATAAAAAATAACCATGTATAGCAGGAAAAAGTTAATAAGAAGACTGCAATCTATTATTTTTAATACAACTAGCACAATCGGGCAGTAATACATCAAAATTTCATTATTGCTATAGTAGAATTTTTTGCAGCACTAGCACTTACGTGTTTATGTTATAAATTTCACCAATTAAAAATTTTAAAAACGCAATGGGTAATATTTTTAACTTTTCTGCTATGTAGTCCATTTCTTAATTCAACTAATTGTACTTACTTTTTCTCCAAGTGAATTTCTGGCAATTCCAATATTTTATAAAGGTTTTCCGGTTTTTAAACGATTTACCTATGCCAGCTTTATATATGCTTCTGCACGACCAGCTATGTACGTCATTAGTTCTTTTTAGCTTGTTTCATAGCTTGTTGACCACGATATAGCATTATTACGTGGATCGATTCCACTTATATCATCCTAGCTCGCTTGACCGTAGGTTTCAAAAAGGATAGCCAACTAATGTAATATTATAATGAAATACGTAACTACGACTAAAGTGAGATAAAAAAATATAAACTGTCATACCAGGACTTATTTCCGGTATCCAGAAAACCTTAAAAAGTTTTGGATCCCATGGTCAATCCATGGGATAACAAATTAATATAGCATACCATTTTTATTTCACCCTAGCTATATCAATCTCTAAATGGATAATCTCTTCTCATTTTCTTCTTGTAAACGAAATTACGTAAATTTTATTAGACTTCTTCAGAAATAAGGATTTAGAGAGGAATTTGTCAAGAGATACTGCACTTCGAACTGGAGTGAGCCTATATACTAATATGTGAGGATGAGTGGTAAGGATCGACGTACACAAATTACCTCTAGAAGTAGAGTTGCCGCAGAGGTCTACTGTATGAAACTAAGCGTGCCTCCTGATCTATGCAACAAAAAACTATAACTGTAAAGCACATAAAAATCTAGAAAAAGCAGTTAAAAATACCATTAACTGGATTATCTTGCCAACTACTCCGTCATTTTCTTGCAATGACATTATTAACTAATATATACCCAGTCAACAATGCCATTTCACAAAGACACTGTTTTTCATGATAGGTTTAACTATTGTAACATTTAAGACTGAAAAGCTTAAGTTTAAACTTCATGTATATATTGTTTGACGTTTTCGTTGAAACACTAAAAACTTTCGATTGGTGGGCGATGACGGACTCGAACCGCCGACACTCTCGGTGTAAACGAGATACTCTACCAGCTGAGCTAATCGCCCATATTTTTTATTAATTAGTAAAATAACATTATTTATAATTAATAAGAAGTATATATAAGTAATTTAGCAAAATTTTATTAATTCTTGCTTTTAAATTACCTATAAGGTGTTATTTACTTTCGTTCAAACTTTTTATTTGTTTTGATAACCTGCTGATTTTTCTTGAAGCCGTATTTAATTTAATTATATTTTTTTTCACACCTTGCATTATCTTAGACTGAGCAACAGATAAAGCTAGGTTAGCATTTTCTTTATTACCAAGACTGATTTCATGTACAACTTTCTTTATAAAAGTTTTTATTGCACTAGATCTTGCTTTATTGATTAGAGTTCTTTTTACTGTCTGTCTAGCAGCTTTTTTTGCTGAAGAATGATTAGCCATGACCGAGTCCCTTATATTTTAATTTCTTCATTATCATCTTGCTGTATATTTCCTTTAACATTAATATCTCTATCTACAAATTCAATATACGCTATCGGTGCTAAATCACCATAACGAAATCCGGCTTTTATTATTCTAGTATAACCACCAGGTCTATCTTTATATCTAGCACCTAAAATATGTATAAGCTTTTCTACTGCTTTTTTATCTTTTATTTTTGATAAAACGCTTCTTCTTACCGTTAAATCAGCTTTTTTAGCTTTAGTAATTAGATTTTCAATGTAAGGTCTTAATTCCTTAGCTTTTGGTAAAGTAGTTTTAATTTGTTCATGTGTTACAAGTGCCACAGCCATATTAGCGAGCATTGCTCGCCTATGACTACTTGTTACGTTTAACTTTCTACCATTAATTTTATGTCGCATTTTCATTAGTCCTTAATTATAAGAATCTTCATAACGTTTAGATAATTCTTGAATATTTTCCGGTGGCCAATCCGGTACATCCATACCAAATCTCAAATTAAATTTCGCCAATATTTCTTTAATTTCATTTAAAGATTTTCTACCGAAATTTGGAGTTCTAAGCATATCAGATTCCGTTCTTTTTACTAGATCCCCTATATATATTATATTATCATTTTTCAAACAATTTGCCGATCTCACCGATAATTCCAATTCATCAACTCTCTTAAGTAAATAAGGTGAAAATGGTAAAGTATCAGTTTTAACTTGCTTATCTTCTTCATGTTCTTCAAAAGAAATAAATAATTGTAATTGCTCTTGTAAGATACGTGCAGCTAAACCCACAGCCATTTCAGGTAATAAACCACCGTTAGTTTCTACAAACATGATTAATTTATCATAGTCGGTAACCTGACCTACCCTAGTATTTTCTACCTTATAAGTAACACTCTTGACCGGGTTAAATAAAGCATCTATAGCTATTTCACCAATAGGTAAATCATCCTCATAGCTATTTGTGCTAAGTACATATCCTTTACCAACCTTACAAGTTAATGCCATTTCAAGTTGCTTGTTCTTAGCTAGATTACAAATTATATGATCAGGATTCAGTATTTCTACATCATGCCCTGTTTCAATCATACCGGCTGTTACAACACAAGGTCCCGTTGCTTTTAATTTCATTATACGTTTTTCTGCAACATGCATTTTTAATTCAACACCTTTAATGTTTAAAATCACTTCAGATACATCTTCTTTTACACCGGGTATAGAAGAAAATTCATGTTCTATAGCAGGAATCTTTATAGAAGTGATAGCCGCTCCTTGTAAAGAAGATAGTAACACTCTTCTCATAGCATTACCGAGTGTTAAACCAAAACCTCTTTCTAAAGGTTCAACTACAATTTTAGCTTTATTATTGATTTCCGGAAAATTTTCATAAGCAACTCTATTCGGCTTTATTAAAGTATTCCAATTTTTACTTAACGATAACATTCAATACCTACGATTCTCTTATACTCTTCTTCTTTTCGGCGGTCTTACTCCATTATGAGCAATTGACGATACATCTAAAATTGACGTAACAACAAAATTTTGCCCGAACAAAGCTCTCATTGCTGATTCACGCTGAGCTCCCGGTCCTCCAATCCTAATAGAAATAGTTTTGAGCCCATGTTCTTTTGCCTTTGCCGATGCTCTATCAATTGTCACTTGAGCTGCGTAAGGTGTTGCTTTTCTTGCCCCTTTAAACCCATTACCTCCTGCCGATGCAGAAGAAATAGTATTACCTTGGATATCAGTAAATGTTACTATAGTATTATTAAACGATGCTCGGATATGCACAACACCAAGAGTGATAGTTTTTTTCTTTTTCTTAACTTTAACCGTCTGATTCATTATTTATACTCTATACTTAAACTATTATTTTACAGCTTTTTTCTTTCCGGCTATCGCAATAGCTTTACCCTTTCTAGTTCGAGCATTAGAATGCGTGTTCTGTCCTCTCACCGGCAATTTACGTATATGTCTAAGCCCTTGATAGCATCTTATATCTTTCTTCTTCTTAATATTAAGTGTCACTTCTCGTCTTAAATCACCCTCAACTTTATACTCACTTTCAATAATATTACGTAAGCTTATTAACTCTTGATCCGTAAGTTCTTTAGCTTTCTTATCTTTTGATATTTTTGCTTTATTACAGATCTCTGCTGCCATAGCAGGTCCAAGACCGTAAACATAAGTCAAACTTACAACTAAACGTTTATTATCGGGAATATTAACACTTGCAATTCTTGCCACAAACAATCTCCAAAATTTTACTAGTAACTAAAGGATAATATAAAAATCGTTGATAAAGTCAATTTATTTTTAGTATTTTCTGTATATCAATTTCTATTTCTTGTTCATTTTTACTTCCATTAACTAGATAAAAATTACCACTATTCTTATAATAATCTATTAACGGATATGTTTCTGTTTTATATACTTCAATTCTTTTTTTTACTACTTCTTCATTATCGTCTTTTCTATAATCAAATGTACTTGAACCGCAAACATCACATACATTATCAGTTTTAGGCTGCAAGAAGTAACTATTGTATATTTTACGGCAATTTTTACAACTATATCTTCCTAAAACTCTTTTAATTAATAATTCATCTGAAACATCAAAATATATGATTTTAATTTTTTCTTTAATAAATGATTCAAAGAATTTTGCTTGCTCTAAATTACGTGGATATCCATCTAATATATAGCCGTTTTTATATGCAGAGGATAATAAAAAATTTTTGATTACTTGATTAACTATTGCATTAGGGACAAGCTCCCCTTGCTTAACATAATTATTAATTAATTCTGCTTCACTAGTTGATGTTTTAATAATTGTCCTAAATATATCACCGAGTGCTATATGTGGTAAATCAATTTTTTTAGCGATCTTTTTTCCTTGTGTTCCCTTTCCAGCTCCTGGAGGACCTAAAAAAATTACTATCACTACTTAAGCTCATTTTTAATTTTTTAATTTTACTTTCTTCATTAAACCTTCATACTTACTACTAAATAAGTAAGTTTGAACCTGAGTCATAGTATCAAGTACCACGTTCACTACAATTAAAAAACTTGTACCTCCTAAAGAAAGAGATATTACATACTTATTCATTAATAGCTCCGGAATTACACACATTACACTTAAATATATGCCACCTATAACCGTAAGCCTTGTAAGTATATAATCAAAATAATCAGACGTATTTTTCCCTGGTCTTTTACCAGGAATATAAGCACCATATTTTCTTAAATTATTAGCAGTTTCTTCAGAATTAAATACTATTGCAGTATAAAAAAAACTAAAAAACATAATTAATGCTACATATAACAAAATATATACAGGTTTTCCATGCCCTAAATAATAAGTAAACATGCCCATAATTTCTGAATTACTATTAGAAAAATTAGCAAGCGTAGCAGGAAATAGTAAGATTGAACTAGCAAATATTGGAGGTATCACACCAGCAGTATTTAATTTAAGAGGCATATGAGTTGCTTCTCCTCCATAAATTTTATTTCCTACTTGTCTTTTAGGATACTGCACCAATAATTTTCTTTGGGCTTTTTCAAAAAATATAATTATAGCTATTAATACAACTACTCCAATACAAACAGCTATCGCTATTAAAGGCGATAATACTCCTTTTCTTGATAATTCAAACATACTAATAATAGCACTAGGTACTCCTGAAATTATACCTATAAATATAATTAAAGATGTACCATTACCTATTCCGCGTTGTGTAATTTGTTCGCCTAACCACATTAATAGCATAGTGCCTACAACTAAAGTAATTACGGTTGTAACCCTAAAGAAAAAACCAGCTAAAATTACCACAGGACCGGTATTTGTTACAATCGACTCTAAACTTATAGCAACTCCATAAGCCTGAACAGAAGCAAGCAGAACAGTTAAATATCTTGATATCTGATTTACTTTTCTTTTACCAACTTCGCCTTCTTTTTTTAAATTTTCTAAAGGTTTATAGGCAACTGACATTAATTGGATAATAATTGAGGCGGTAATATACGGCATAATTGCTAAAGCAAAAATAGACATTCTACCTAGCGAGCCTCCGGATAGCATGTTGAACATTCCGAGTATTCCAGATTGATTTTTTGCAGCCACACTACTTAAAGCAATTGAATCTATACCAGGTATAGGTATAAAAGATCCAAATCTACATACTATAAGAATGAGAATAGTAAAAATAATGCGACTAACTAAATCATTACCGGATTTTTTAGAAAAATTCTTCCCCATATACTATAACAATTTCCCACCTGCTTTCTTAATTAAATCCTTAGCTTTAGAAGAATAAGCATCTAATTTTAATGATAGAGGAGAAGAGAAATCATCACTACAAATAGACAATAACTTTACTAGATTTTTATTATTTTTGTTATTAATTAATCCGACTTCTACCAATTTTTCTTTGGTAATAGTATCAGCAGCACTTAAACGTCCATCGATCAATGCTTTTTCAATATTATAAATGTTTATTATATTGTATTCTTTAGTTGAAATACAATTAAATCCTCTTTTAGGTAGTCTTTTGATCATAGGTGTTTGACCACCTTCAAAACCTTTTATTGCGACACCGGATCTAGATTTTTGACCTTTGATTCCTCTACCGCCGGTTTTTCCTTTACCGCTACCAACACCGCGTGCTATCCTTTTCTTATTTTTTTTAGCACCTATATTATTATATAATTCATTTAATTTCATTTCAAAACTCTAACTACATATTTTCTATTTTTAACAAATGCTTTACTTTGTTAACCATACCTTTGATTGAATTAGTATTTTCAAGAATAACGCTTTTATTCATTTTGTTTAAACCAAGCCCAATTAATGTCAATCTTTGATCATACTTATGACCTATAGCACTTTTAACTTGAGTAATTTTTATATTATTAATCTTATTATTCATAACTTCACCTTACTTAAGCAACATTATTCATTAACTTGAATATCAGAAGATTTTATAGATATTTCATTTACTTTTTTATCTCTTCTCATAGCAATAGATTTTGGTGACGCCAGTTTATTTAATGCATCAAATGTTGCAGAAATCATTGCGTAAACATTCGTTGAACCTATTGATTTAGCAACAATATCATGAACGCCTAAAGAATCAAAAATTGCTCTCATAGACCCACCGGCTATAACGCCCGTACCTGCTTTAGCTCTTCTTAAAATCACTTTAGCAGCTCCACTTTTACCGACAACATCATGATGAATAGTCCTATTTTGATATAACGGCACTTTCATCATTCTCTTTTTAGCGGCTTGTTTTGCTTTTCCTCGGGCTTCATTTACTTCTTTAGCTTTTCCGTGTCCCGCCCCGACTCTACCAGCTTTATCACCGACAACTACATAAGCAGAAAAAGCAAATCTTCTACCACCTTTTACTACTTTTGTAACTCTATTTACATCAACTAAAACTTCGCTTAAAGTATCTTCATTTTTTTTAACTTTAGACATTACTACAACCTTATAACCTAAAACTTTATTTTCTCTCTAGCTGCATCAGCTAGAGCTTTTACAACACCGTGATACTTATATCCGCCTCTATCAAATACTACTTCTTTTATCCCAGCAGAATCAGCTTTTTTTGCTATTGCTTCACCTACCTTGATAGCATTATCAATATTACAATAAGATTTTTTTAATGTTGTTATTTTCTCATCTAAAGTCGAAGCAGAAGCAATCGTTATAGACCTAGAATCATCAATAATCTGTGCATATATATGTCTACATGATTTAAATATAGATAACCTAACTCTATTAGATGTTTTAGATATTTTATGTCTTATTCTACTTCTTCTTTTTTCAAATTTTAGCTTAGCACTACGCATATTTAACTCTTAAATTTAATTTTTCTTACCTTCTTTACGCGGTATAAATTGATTGTCAAATTTAATCCCTTTTCCTTTATAAGGCTCAGGGGGTCTCTGTTTTATAATAATTGAGGCAAATTGTCCTAATTTTTCTTTATCTGTTCCCTCAAGAATAATAATATTTTGCTTAGGCACATCTATTTTAATATGTGAAGGTATTTCAATTTTTGTATTGTGGCTTTTAGCAAGCATTAAATTTAAGTATTTACCTTTTACCATTGCTCTATAACCGACTCCGTTAATTTCGAGTTTAAGCTTAAACCCTTCTTTTACGCCGATAACCATATTTGATATTATGCTTCTTGCAGTACCCCACATAGCACGTGCACTTTTATTTGCGGCTAAAGGTTTTACTAAAAGCTTATTTTCTGCCAATGAAATTGCTATATTACCTTTAAAAATTTTTGATAATTCGCCTTTAGGTCCGGATATTTTTACTTCTAAATCATTTAAACCAACTGTTACACCTTCAGGTATAGTAATCGGCAATTTTCCAACACGTGACATTTTTCTACCTTAAAATACTTTACAAATTACTTCGCCGCCGACATTTTTAATATGAGCTTCTCTATCAGACATAACACCGTAAGGAGTAGAAAGAATATATATACCCATATTATTATAATATCCCTTCAAAGCTTTAATAGCAGAATATACTCTTTTTCCAGGCTTTGATACTCTATGAATTTCGCATATAGAAGCATCACCGTTTACAGAGTATTTTAACGCTACCTCAGCATAACTAATATTATTTTTTTGAGTAGTTACATAATCTTTTATATAACCTTCTTTTTGCAAAACATCTAAAATTGAAGTTTTAATTTTAGAACTAGGAAAAGAAACATTTATCAATTTGCTTTTATAAGCATTTCTAATTCTAGTTAACATATCTGCTACATTATCCGTCATTGACATATTATTTACCTATCGAATTTTACCAACTTGACTTAATGACACCGGGAACTAAACCTCTACCTATTAATTCCCTAAGCTTATTCCTCGATATACCGAATTTTCTTGTAACACCTCTTGGTCTACCTGTAAGTTCACATCTATTTCTTATTCTAGTAGAGGATGAATTTCTAGGTAATTGTGCAAGCGACATTACCAAAGAAAAACGCTCTTCTAATGAAATATTTTTATCATAAATTTTACTTTTTAATGCTGAACGTTTATTATGTAAACTTTGTGATTTTTTTTTCCTACTTTCGTTCTTTTTTATAGAACTTACTTTTGCCATTATATACATCCTAAAAATTAATTATAAAAAGGTAAATTAAACCCTGATAACAAAAACTTACTTTCTTTATCTGTTTTAGCAGATGTAACGATTGTAATATCCATACCCCTTATTGTATCGATTTTATCGTAATTAATTTCAGGAAAAACTATCTGCTCTTTTAATCCAAAAGTAAAATTTCCTTTACCGTCAAAACTTTTATCAGAAAAACCGCGAAACTCTTTAACACGAGGTAACGCAACAATTACTAGCCTTTCTAAAAAATCATACATTCTATCTTTACGTAATGTAACCTTGCAGCCTATTTTCATACTCTCGCGTAACTTAAAGGTTGCAATAGATTTTCTTGCTAACGTTACAACAGGCTTCTGACCTGAAATACAAGTAAGGTCATTTACCGCATTATTAATTACTTTGGAATCGGCTATCGCTTCCCCTACTCCCATATTTATAACAATTTTCTTAATTTGCGGTATTTCATGCTTATTTTTATAAGAAAATTCTTTTTGTAAGTTTTCAATAATTTTTTGCTGATATAATTCTTTAAATCTTAACATTATTTACCTACCTTACCGATAATTTCCCCTGATTTCTTTGCTACTCTAACCTTGGAACCGTCGTCTAAGCATTTAAAAGCTACCTTGGTAGGATCACCGGTTTTTGGATCGATATGTGCAATATTTGAGATATGTATAGGTAATTCTTTAGTTATTATTCCACCTCCACTCATTTGATTAGGTTTAGTATGCTTTTTTACTAAATTTACTCCAGCAACAATCACTTTACTGTCCTCAGGAAAAACTTTTAATATTTTACCTTTTTTTCCCTTGTGCTTTCCGGTAATAACAATAACTTCATCACCTTTTCTTACTTTTAATTTAACCATTTATAACACTTCCTCTGCAAGCGACATTATTCTAACATATTTTTTTGTTCTAAGTTCCCGTGTAACAGGACCGAAAACTCTAGTACCGATAGGTTCATCTTGTTTATTCAAAAGCACTAATGCGTTTTTATCAAATTTTATTGTACTACCATCAGGTCTTACTACTCCGGTCTTTGTACGAACAATCACGCCTTTATAAACATCACCCTTTTTAACCTTACCGCCGGGTATAGCTTCCTTAACAGATACAACTATAACATCACCAAGCTTTGCCACCATATGGTGCGAACCACCTAAAACTTTAATACACATAACTTTTCTAGCACCAGAATTATCTGCAACTTCCAAGATGCTCTGCATTTGAATCATAAACTACTTCCAATTTTTTATACACGAGAAATAAACTAAACAATCTACCTTATAAAGTCAAAGACTAAAAAATTTTATTCCCCATTTACTACTATCCACGTTTTGGTTTTTGAGATAGGACGACTTTCAATTATACTAACTTTATCTCCTTCTTGATATTTATTTTCTGAATCATGAGCAGCATATTTTTTAGATACTTTCACGAATTTTTTATAAATAGGATGCTTAAACTTTCTTTCTACTTTTACTGTAACAGTCTTATCAGCTTTTGAACTTATAACCACGCCTTGTAACACTCTTCTCGGCATTTTAATATTCCTCACTATTAGATCTTTTTGTTAATTCAGTTTTAATACGTGCTATAGACTTTTTTACTAACGAAAACCTACTAGTATTTTTTAACTCACCTAAAGCTTGTTGAAATCTTAAATTAAACAATTCTTTTTTTAAAAGATTAAGGTTTTTATACAACTCTTCTATTGTGTCAGTAGACAACTTACTTCTTAATAATTTTAAATCATTCATAACGTCTCACTATCCTTGTTCTAACAGGTAATTTTGCACTTGCAAGCTCCAAAGCTCTAAGTGCAATATTTTCTTCTACCCCTTCAATTTCAAACATAATTTTCCCAGGCGAAACTCTAACTGCAAAAAATTCAGGAGAACCTTTACCTTTACCCATTCTTACTTCAGCAGGCTTCTTAGACACGGGAACATCTGGAAAAATGCGAATCCATAATCTTCCTTGCCTTTTCATACATCTAGTAGCAGCTTTTCTCCCCGCTTCTATTTGTCTTGCGGTAACACGCCAACCATCTATAGATTTTAGACCAAATGACCCAAAAGCAAGCATCGTACCTGCTTTTGCTTTTGAAGCAACTCTACCTTTATGAGCTTTTCTAAACTTTTGTTTTTTCGGAGCTAACATTTTAATACTTAAAATTAATTATATCTTTTATTTTCTGTATATTCACCTTTATAAATCCACACTTTAACCCCTATAACTCCATAAGTCGTTATAGCCTCAGCTGTTGAATAATCAATATCAGCTCTTAAAGTATGTAACGGCATTCTTCCTTCTATATACCACTCGGTTCTAGCAATTTCAGCACCTCCAAGTCGCCCTGAACAACTAACTCTTATACCTTGTCCACCTTGCTTAAGTGAAGCCTGAATTGCCGTTTTCATAGCTTTTCTAAAAGAAACTCTTTTTTCAAGCTGTAATGCTATAGTTTGAGCTACTATAGCAGCATCTATATTAAACTTTCTAACTTCGTGAATATTTATATACACTTCTTTTAAAAAAGTCATTTTCTCAATAGCTTTTTTTAGCTTATCAATTTCACTACCATTTCTACCGATAATAATATTTGGTTTCTTGGCATTAATACTAATTATAATACTTTTATTAGAAGGACGTTCAATCAGAACTCTGCTAACTTGAGCTTGATTAAACCCCTTATTTATTAAATCCCTAATTTTTAGATCTTGTATAAAAAGAGTTTTATAATGTTTTTCTGCATATAATACGGAATCCCAACCTTTAATTAAAGTCGGTCCCACTCTAAAACCATGTGCACAAACTTTCTGCCCCATTTTAATTATCCTCTTTTTCTGTAACAGTTATGTAAAGATTACTAAAAAACTTATTTATTCTAGTTGCTCTGCCTTTTGCTCTTGGCATAACTCTTTTCATTACTAAAGCCTTACCTACAGTCGCTTTAGTAATAACCAATCTATCTATATCTAGACCTAAATTATTTTCAGCATTTGCAACAGCAGATTGTAAACAACCTTTTACAACTTTTGCAATTCTTTTAGAAGAAAAAGTTAATTGTACCAACGCTTCAGATACTTTCATATTTCTAATAAAGGCTGCAACTAAATTTAGCTTCCTTGGACTCACTCTAACAGATTTAGCCTTTGCCGTAGCAAAATTTTTATTTTCCTGTACCATATAAATCTTTACTTTCTTTTGACTTTTTTATCTGCTCCATGACCGTAAAATGTTCTAGTAGGAGCAAAATCACCTAATTTTTTTCCAACCATTTCTTCATTTACAGAAACCGGAACAAATTTATTCCCATTATGAACAGAAAAGGTAAACCCTACAAAAATAGGCAAAATTGTTGATCTTCTAGACCAAGTTTTAATCATTTCAGATTTACCTGATTCCATTAATTTTTGAACTTTCTTTATTAAATAACCGTCTACAAAAGGCCCTTTCCATATTGAACGTGCCATACCAATACCTAATTAATTTAAAATCTATTTTCTTTTCTTTACGATAAATTTTGAAGTACGTTTATTTTTACGTGTCTTCTTACCCTTTGTTGGGAATCCCCAAGGAGTAACAGGATGACGCCCTCCTGAAGTTTTACCTTCACCACCGCCATGAGGATGATCTACAGGATTCATTGCTACACCTCTAACATGTGGTCTCCAACCGAGCCATCTATTTCTACCTGCTTTGCCTAAATTAATATTTTTGCGATCCGGGTTAGATATACTACCTATAGTAGCTTTACAATCTAAAGGTACTAACCTAAATTCACCTGATCTTAATTTAATCTGAGCATACCCTGAATCTTTACCAACTAGATCTACTGAAGTACCTGCAGACCTTGCAATTTGACCACCCTTACCTACTTTCATTTCAACATTATGTAAAGTAGTACCGACAGGGATGAATTTTAAAGGTAAACAATTTCCTATTTTTATATCAGCATCTTGACTTGACATTACTCTATCACCTACAGATAACTTTTGCGGTGCTAGAATATAAGAATATTCCCCGTCTTCATATTTTATTAAAGCAATAAAAGCAGTTCTATTGGGGTCATACTCTATTCTTTCAACAACAGCAGAAATATCTATTTTATTTCTTTTAAAATCAATAATACGATATAATTTTTTGTGTCCTCCACCCCTGTGCCAAGAAGTAATTCTCCCTTGATTATTCCGTCCACCGGTTTTAGATATACCTTTGGTCAAAGATTTTAAAGGTCTGCCTTTCCATAAACTAGTTCTATCAACTTGAACTAACTCTCTAAGAGAAGGAGTAATTGGATTAAAGTTTCTTAAAGCCATTTATTTAATTCCTCCGGCAAAATCGATATTATGGTCTTTTTCTAATGTGACAATAGCTTTCTTTCTATTAATTTGAGTCCCTGTAATTCCTTTAAATGTTTTCTTCTTACCTTTAACGTTTAAAATATTCACTTTTTTTACTTTTACTTTAAATATTTCTTCTATAGCCTTTTTAACGGTAAGTTTTTTAGCAAATTTATCTACATAAAAAGCGTATTTATTCTGTTCCGAAATGTTAGTAGTTTTTTCTGTAATAATAGGTTTTCTAATTAAATCGTAGTACTTATAAGAACTCATCTTAACCTCTCTTCTAAAACGCTCACTGCTTCTTGTGATAATAGGACATATTCATATCGTATTATATCATAAACATTTGCTCCTATTTGTGGAACAATCGCAGTATTATAAATATTTTTTGCAGCTAAAGAAAAATTAGTATCTACTTCATTTCCATCTATTACAAAAAAACTTTTCCCTTGGAATTTGCTTAATATATTTACAAGAGCAGACGTTTTAGGCTGATCTAGCTTTAAAGAATCGATTACTAATAATCTCCCTTCAGCGAATTTCTCAGATAAAGCATGAATTAAACCAAGTTTTCGTACTTTTTTAGGTAATTTTGTTACATGACTACGCACTCTAGGTCCGTGAGCTACACCACCACCACGCATCTGTACGGATCTAAGGGAGCCTTGTCTTGCATTACCCGTACCTTTTTGCTTAAAAGGTTTTTTTGTGGTTCCTGATACTTCTGATACTGTTTTAGTTTTGTGATTACCGGACATTGCTTTAGCTCTCTGCCAATCAATAACCTGTTTTATTACATCATCTCTGATAAATTCAACAGCAAATATATCTTCATTTAAGCTAATCTCACCAACTTCTTCATTAGCAAGACTTAATATTTTAGTTTTCATCTTTATTTAACCTTATACAGTCTTATATAAAACTTTTATATAAATAATATTGCATGATGCTTTGTTAATTTGATAATCTTTAACCTCAACAAACATGTCTAAGAGGTGATCAATAAACAAATTTTAACCGATAATTTAATTCTTTGTTGCTGTAAATCATACGATTTTTTTTGAAATATGCATAATACTCCTACAAAAATCTTATCAATTTTTTCTAAAAAAAAACTCTTTAACTATTTAATTAAAATTCATTTACTGATAACCTCTAAATATCTATTATACAGTTATTGAATTCTTCTTTACTGCATCTTTTATTGAAAGATACGAATTTTTGTGACCAGGTATACTACCCCGAATCATAATAAGCTTACGCTCTCTATCAACGGCAAATATTTTCAAATTTTGAATAGTAACTTGGTTACATCCCATATGACCAGCCATTTTTTTGCCTTTAAAAACCTTTCCCGGATCTTGTCTTTGCCCTGTAGAACCATGCGAACGATGGGATATAGAAACACCGTGAGAGGCTTCAAGACCTCTAAAATTATGTCTTTTCATACTACCGGCAAACCCTTTACCAATAGTAGTTGCCGTTATATCCACAAATTGTCCGGCCATAAAATGGTCTACTTCTAGATTTGCTGCTATATCAATAAAATTCCCTTCAGAAATTCTAAATTCTTTTAATTTAGTTTTAGGAGATATTTTAGCATTAGCAAAAACTTGCTTCATAGGCTTGGTTACTCTAGATATTTTTTTATCTTTTATACCTATAACCAAAGCATTATATCCATGCTTTTCTAGAGTTTTATGCCCTACCACTTGACAATCATCAACTTTTACTAACGTCAAAGGAATTCTTTCTCCTTTATCATTAAAAACACTAGTCATTCCAATTTTTTGAGCAATTATACCGGTTCTCATTTATTCCCCACTCTCTAATTCAATCACTACATCAACACCTGCTGCTAAATCAACTTTACTTAAAGCATCAACAACCGCCGGATTTGGATCATCTATAACTAATAATCTTTTATGCTTTCTAATTTCAAATTGCTCTCTTGACTTTTTATGTACATGAGGAGACCTATTTACGGTAAATCTTTCAATTTTTCTAGGTAAAGGAATAGGACCATTAATACTCGCAAACGTTCTTTTAACAGCACTAACTATCTCTTTTGTAGCTTGATCAAGACTATGGTGATCAAATGATTTTAAACGAATTTTGATTTTATTTTTCATTCAGTAAACCTAATATTTAAACAGCCAGATGTGTTGCAGACATCTTAAAATATAAATACCCATTATTAAAAAATAATAGGTATTTATAAAATAAATTAATTATTTATTTTAGTTACTACGCCGGCACCCACTGTTTTACCACCTTCACGTATAGAGAATTTTGACCCTTGCTGCATAGCAATTGGTTTAATTAATTCCACTGTAAAAGTAGTAGCATTATCTCCAGGCATCACCATCTGCTTATCAGCAGGCAATTTTATTGTACCGGTAACGTCTGTCGTTCTAAAATAAAACTGCGGACGATAGTCATTAGTAAATGGTGTATGACGTCCACCTTCTTCTTTACTAAGCACATATACTTCAGCTTCAAACTGATCATGCGGTTTTATGCTACCAGGTTTTGCGAGAACTTGTCCTCTTTCAACTTCTTCCCTTTTTGTACCACGTAGTAATATACCGACATTATCTCCGGCTTGTCCTTCATCAAGTAATTTCCTGAACATTTCTACACCGGTACAGGTAGTTTTTTGTGTCTCTTTTAAACCGACTATTTCAACTTCCTCACCTACCTTAATTATTCCTGACTCTACTCTACCAGTTACAACAGTACCTCTTCCTGAAATCGAGAATACATCTTCTATCGGCATTAAGAAGGGTTTATCAGTAGCTCTTACGGGATGCGGTATATAATTATCTACTGCATCCATTAACTCATTAATAGCTTTTTCACCTTCAGGCTTTCCTGCTAAGGCCTGAAGCGCAGAACCTTTAATAATAGGTACTTCATAAGCCGGAAAACCGTATTGTAATAATAAGTCCCTTACTTCCATCTCTACTAATTCTAATAGAGCAGGATCATCCACCACATCTACTTTATTTAAGAATACCACCATAGCAGGTACACCTACCTGTTTTGCTAGTAATATATGTTCTCTAGTTTGCAGCATTGGACCATCAGCAGCAGAAACTACTAATATTGCACCATCCATCTGAGCGGCACCGGTTATCATGTTCTTTATATAGTCAGCGTGTCCCGGACAATCTACGTGTGCATAGTGTCTATTTTTAGTCTCATACTCTACGTGTGCGGTAGAAATAGTTATGCCTCTTTCTTTTTCTTCAGGAGCAGCGTCAATTTGATCATACGCTGTAGCTTTTGCTCCACCTGTCTTAGCAAGTACTGTAGTTATTGCTGCCGTTAAGGAAGTCTTACCGTGATCTACATGACCGATCGTACCTATATTAACGTGCGGTTTAGTTCGTTCAAATTTTGCTTTTGCCATATTGTTACTCTCTACAATTTTTTAGGTTTAATACAAGTTAATTTTTTTCTAAATTTATTTATTACCACTATCTCTGGAGCGGGTGATGGGAATCGAACCCACACAACCAGCTTGGAAGGCTAGGACTCTACCATTGAGCTACACCCGCATTGTGCCACTATTAATAAAACAATTCCAAAGCTATTTTGTTAACAGTCCTATATCAATTTTATTCAGATTTACAAAATGTACACAATTGTGTTTTATTTATTAAATATATAGATGTGCAATCTTTTAAAATAAAATGACATGCTTCCCTGAACCATTTAAGTGGTGGAGGGAGAAGGATTCGAACCTTCGAACGCTTACGCGGGCAGATTTACAGTCTGCTGCCATTGACCACTCGGCCACCCCTCCTAAAGAACTTTACCGTATTAGATAGACTAATTCACTGTAAAATACAATACATATTATTATTAGGACTTAATAAAACTTCTTGCCGAATTATCAAACAAACAAATGGCAGCTTGCACATTTATTTAGTTGTAACTTTCTATAATAAATAGTAATTTCTGTCAAGAACAAATTACTGATGGTTTTCAATAAGATGCAAAATAAAAAACTTGATTCTAAAAATTGTTATTATATGTATGGGAAACATCCTGTATTTTCTGCTCTAAATAATCCAAAACGTCAAATTGAAAATATTTTATGCACTAGGGAAATTTTGGATACAAACAAAAAATTAATAGGTACTAGATCTTATGAAATTGTTAATAACGATATTTTATCTAAATTACTTGGAAACCAAACACATCAAGGAATAGTTGCAAAAGTAAGACCAATTTTTTCTTACAATTTAGAGAACTTAGATATAAAAAACCAAAAATGTAAAATTGCGATTCTTGATCAAATAACAGACACACAAAATATTGGCGCCATTATTCGTAGTGCCGCTGCTTTTGATATCAATGCTATAATATTACCTAAAGATAATTCTCCGAATGAAAGCGGAGGCATTGCTAAAGCGGCTTGTGGTACTTTAGAATTAATATCTATAATTAAAGTGACTAACTTACGCTCATGTATGAATTATCTTAAAAAACACGGCTTTTGGATTATAGGTCTAACCGGTTCTGCACATGATTACTTTAGCGATAAATTAATTTCCGACAAAATGGCACTAGTATTTGGTTCAGAAGATAAAGGCATACGAAGATTAATCGAAGAAACATGTGATTATTTAGCTAAAATCCCTATTTCTAAGAGAGTTGAAAGTCTTAATGTATCAAATGCCGCTTCTATAATTTTTCATTCATTACATTAATAATATTTTTAAATCAAATATTGTTTTTATTTACTGCGATATAAGTATCTAGTCTACTAAAATTAAAGTCATAAATTTTTATTAATGTGATAGAAAAGTCATAAAAAGTGGAGCAAATGAACAAATTATCGAGAGTTTTGAAAAGCAATGAGACATATTTATAAATGCACTTACAGAAGAAGAGATAACAACAGCTATATTAAATAATTTTTTTGATCAAGTGATAAATAACCTCAAAAATGAAAGATTCATTAATGGTACTATATTTGATATATATCAAGGTAAAGCAGTAACTACTAAACCTATATATTCCTATTACATCAAATCTTCTGAACCTAAATATAACGAACATTGGCAAAAATTTTATAGTTTTAATGTTAATTTTATGATAGAAAGCACATTAATATTTATCGCTAAGAATCTAAACAAAGCTTCTTTAACAGACAAATTATATTATAGCTTTGCTAAATTAGCCCAGCAATTAGACTTGAATGTAGCAAGTAATCATTTTATGAAAAAAGATAATTATATAACATTTAACAATTTATGAAAAATTACAGAACCGAAAGCGATTCTTTTGGAGAAATTCAAATAGAAGAAAAATTTTATTGGGGAGCTCAAACTCAAAGATCTTTAGAAAATTTTAAAATAGGCAAACAAAAAATGCCTGAAATTTTAATTCGTGCTCTTGCTATTTTAAAAAAATGTGCAGCACAGGTTAATTATGAGTTTGGTGATTTAGAAGCTAAAATAGCTACAAGTATCGATAAAGCTACAGATAGAATCTTAGAAGGCGAATTTGAGGATAATTTTCCTTTAGTAGTTTGGCAAACGGGTTCGGGTACGCAAACAAACATGAATATGAACGAGGTTATTGCATCTATTGCTAATGAAGAATTAACAAGCAAGAAAGGCGGCAAATCTCCAGTACATCCTAACGACCATGTTAATAAAGGACAATCATCCAACGACTCTTTTCCAACCGCTATGCATATAGCAACCGTACTTGCAACTAAACAGCAACTTATACCGGCTTTGAATAATTTACTTACAGCTTTGCAAGACAAGTCAAAAGATTGGGGTAAAATCATAAAAATAGGACGCACCCACTTGCAGGACGCAACTCCTTTAACTCTTAAACAGGAATTCTCCGGATATATTACACAAATAGAGTATGCTTTAGAACGCATAGGAGATGCACTAAAAAAAGTTTATCTACTTGCTCAAGGTGGAACGGCAGTCGGCACAGGTATTAACTCAAAAATAGGCTTTGATATCAGATTTGCTGAGAAAGTGGCAGAGTTTACTAAACAACCCTTCAAGACGGCTCCTAATAAATTTGAAAGTCTAGCTGCCCACGACGCACTAGTAGAATTTTCAGGAACTCTTAATACTATAGCAGTTAGCTTAATGAAAATAGCACATGATATAAGGTTACTCGGGTCAGGTCCAAGATGCGGTCTTGGTGAGCTGCATTTACCAGAAAACGAACCCGGTTCTTCGATTATGCCCGGTAAAGTAAACCCTACCCAAGTCGAAGCTTTAACAATGGTGTGCAGTCAGGTGATGGGAAATCATGTTACGGTTACTATTGCCGGCTCTAACGGACATCTTGAACTTAACGTATTTAAACCTGTAATAATATACAATATCCTACAATCTATAGAGCTGTTATCCGATAGCGTAAATAGCTTTGTTACTCACTGTGTTAAGGGCTTAGAACCTAATATAGCACGCATTAATGATTTACGTGATAAATCGCTAATGCTTGTTACGGCTCTTAATCCGCATATCGGCTATGATAACGCCGCAAAAATTGCTAAAGAAGCTCATAAGCATGGTATTACTCTAAAAGAAGCAGCTAAAAAACTCAATCTTTTATCGGAAGAAGATTTCGATAAAATAGTAGTGCCTGTAAAAATGGTTGGACAACCTTAGGTTTGGTGCTAAAATATAAATTTTGACTATTAATATTACTGCACAAAATCTTATAAATATGCTAGTATTAAATTAGTTTATTTATTGTATTGCCTGTGTGAAACAAAATTTATCTAATCAAATTAACCTAATAGAAGCAAAAACTCGTTTTTCCGATCTAATACAGCGTGTACAAGACGGCGAACAAATTGCTATTTGTAAGCATAATACGCCGGTTACAACAATTATACCTATAACTCTAAAACCTAAAATAGATAATATAGTAGAACAAATAAGAGAATTCAGCAAAGGTAATACATTGGTTCCTTATACTATTAAAGAGCTTCGAGATGAAGGTAGAAGATGAGTTCTAAACCATTTATAGCCGATTACTCCATAACTCTGCTGCATGGTTCTTTAATGATGAACGTGATGACTATTCTGACTTTACATTAAATTATTGTTATAAATTTAGAGCAGTAGTACCATTTCTTTGGAAATTTGAATTATTAAAACTATAGATTTTTTAAACTCCTTAGCAATCAATATATCAAATTTTGATTTTCCTAAGTAACTAATACAATATTAATAGCAGCAAAACGTGCTAGAATAACTTCAGAAACATGTACGCAATTATGAATACTGCAAGAACCAATAATCTTACTTCATACTATGCAACTTATTTGTTAACTGCCATGCATGCAGTGCTCCCTGTGGCTACTAATGATAAAGCATTAATCAAAGCGTGTCATAATAACGGCGTCCCACTATTAAAAGAAAATCATCCGCATTTTTTATACAATACTGTGGGAATTTTAAGGCTTTGTGAAAAAATTTAATTTTTTATATTGTGAGATATTTTTGAGCAAAAATTAATAAGATTTTTGCAGCAAATAGCTACTCCTATTTCAAAAAAAATCTCATAATTTGCAGCTAAAAAGAACAAAATATATTAATTAAATTTTTCTTCACACAGCCTTAATCTTTTATTATACTTGAACATAATTATATAAATAAAAGATTATCATGGTTTTAAATATAAAAGCTCCTGAAAATATAGTATTAAAGCCGACCATTACTGTTTTCGGTGTAGGAGGTGCAGGTAGTAATGCAGTAAATAATATGATTAGTGCTAATCTGCAAGGTGCTAATTTTGTAGTAGCTAATACCGATGCACAATCGCTTGAACATTCTTTATGCACTAACAAAATACAACTCGGTGTTTCTACGACTAGAGGTCTTGGAGCAGGAGCCTCTCCTGAGGTTGGAGCACTTGCTGCTCAAGAATCAGAAAGCGAAATTCGTAGTTACTTAGAAAATAGCAATATGGTATTTATTACGGCAGGTATGGGTGGTGGTACAGGTACCGGTTCTGCACCGGTTATTGCACGCATTGCTAAAGAACTAGGCATCCTTACGGTTGGTGTAGTTACTAAACCTTTCCATTTTGAAGGCGGTCATCGTATGAAAACTGCTGATAAAGGACTTATTGACCTACAGCAATTCGTTGATACTTTAATTGTAATACCGAACCAAAATCTATTCCGTATTGCTAATGAACAAACGACGTTTGCCGATGCTTTCAAAATGGCAGATGACGTATTACATGCAGGTGTTAGAGGAGTAACGGATTTAATGATTATGCCTGGACTTATTAATCTTGATTTTGCCGACATTAAAGCAGTAATGAGCGAAATGGGTAAAGCAATGATGGGTACGGGTGAAGCTAGCGGCGAAGATAGAGCTATTAAAGCAGCAGAATCTGCAATTTCAAATCCGCTTCTAGATCATAGCTCAATGTGCGGTGCAAGAGGTGTATTAATCAATATTACCGGCGGTTCCGACATGACCTTATTTGAAGTTGACAACGCTGCTAATAGAATTAGAGAAGAAGTAGATAACCTTGATGCTAATATTATTTTCGGTTCAACATTTAATCCAGAATTAAAAGGAATTATCCGAGTATCTGTTGTTGCTACCGGTATTGAAGCCGATAAAGTACCGACATATAAACCAGCAATAGCTGAAACTACCAATATAGTTCCTGAAAAAATTCATAATGAAGCTATAGTACAACCTACACAAATAGAAGAAATTCCTGATTTTAACAGCTACAGTACCGAAAATATTGAAATTACCGACTCTACAACAAATCAAAATTTTATCGGAAATGAAAAAGCACTAGGGTTACATGTAAATACTTTCAACCAATCTGAAGATGACGCACCAAAACCATCATTTTTAGGAAAAATATGGGGTTCTCTGCGTGCTTCAAATAACCAAACTTTAGAACGCAAAAACATTGTTGTTAATACTATAGATCAAGATAATAAAGAGTCGGATATTCATGACATACCAGCTTTCTTAAGAAAGAAAAGGGATGAGATTAGAAAATGAAGATAATTTCAGAACAGCATAAAAAAGCATTATTAGAAATAACTAAAAATTTTCCTGCAGATATCGTATCACTAATAAATTATGTAGATCAAACATTTATAATGTCATATTCATGATTTATCTTTATCGGATCAGAAAGATTTAAAGTTTTTTATATCAAAAAACTTTGCCAATCAAATTGATACTCGTAAAACTAAAGAACATGCTCAAAATTTTTTACAAGAGTTACAAGATCTGTTGGAAGATTTATTTGAAGAGATATTAGCAGATAAGCATGTATATAGTTTAGACATTGATGGAGCAACTACTATACATAATTAAATCAAAATAATATGCTGAATACAACAGTTAGCAAAAACTCTCTTAATGTTAATTTAATAAAAACGCTACCTAACTTTTCTAGTGGCAAACAAAAATATAAGGCTGAACTAACCTTTACGGAATTAAAACAAAATAATTTTGCAAATATATATTTGGAAAAACAGCAATATAACTCTCAAACTATTCTTAGTTCAAATATACAAAATAATCACAATAATGACATATTATTTCCTCAAATTATAAAGAACAAGTTACAATAGATGTATTAAATAATTTATTATTAGGTGCTTATAATAAATGTAATTTTTTGAATCTAATAACGGATTAGAAATATATTTTAGATTCCCTAATAATGAAAAGCTTGCCATGAAAGTTTTCAGTTTAAATAATCATCCTATATTAAAAGAAAATCAATTTGAAAATGCTATATTATTTTTAAGTAAAAAAATAAACACAAAGGGTGAGGTTGACTATAGTGAATGCTTTAGTGCTGATATAACCGATGGTAAAATAAATTCTTCTTATATAACTCCTTTAGGCGAGATAATGGATTTTAATTAATTAAAAAAATAATCATATGCCAAATAAAATTATATTATTTCTTACGCTAGGTCTTTTTGGTAGCACCTTACTAGCTAATACTGCTAAGCTGTTAAAAGATATCGCACCATATCTACAACACTTAAAAATCAAAAGCGTTATGTAATTTATTTATCTACATAGTCTAATGAAGCAACGCTAAAAGTAGAATTGTAAGCAACAAAAAATGCAATGACAAATTGTAATCGTGTTTGGTTTTGCGGTAAGCTAGAAACAAAAACTTTAGAAGAATGGGGATATAATTATTATATAATCGAGCAAGTTAGCGATCACACTGCTAGTACAATGATGGCATGCCCAAGGTGATGAAACATTTTTAAGATATAATAGCAAACTACCTATCTAGTATATGCTCCGAAAGATGTTAAACTATATTACGTTATTTGGTATCAAAATGATATAATCAATTCTGCAAAGGAAGGTTAGTATTATAGATATCGCCATTCCAAGTAGCGGAAGTTGTTATTGCATGTCCTCCATGTCATTCCCGCAGAAGCTGGAATGACATGGAATGCGGGAACGACATAGCAACTTACAACCCACTCCCTTAGGTAATGCCTAAATTACTCAAAATCTTCCTCTACAGCTTCAACTTCTTGTACTTCCGGTACAAAATGTTTAAGCATGGACTCAATACCGTTTTTTAATGTAATGGTGGAACTAGGACATCCACGACATGCACCTCTAAGTGCTAATTTAACTACACCGTTTTCAAACCCTTTATATATTATGTCGCCGCCGTCCTGAGCAACAGATGGTCGCACTCTAGTTTCAATAATCTCTATGATTTGCTTCTCTATTTCTGAAAACCCATCAATGTTATGATTTACAGTATCTGCTTTGGTACTTTCTTCAAACACAGGAAATCCTGCAACAAAATGATCCATAATAATCATTAAAACTTCAGGCTTTATAATTTGCCAATTACCTTCAGCTTGTTTAGTTACTGTTATAAAATCACTACCGAAAAATATTGATTTTACATTATTAATATGAAATAGCGATTCTGCAAGTTTGCTTCTTCCTTTAACTTCAGCAAGCTCACTAAAAAATACCGGCTGATCGCTACTTATTTCCTGCCCTGGGAAAAATTTTATTGCATCCGGATTTGGAGTATCTTCAGTTTGAATAAACATAAATAAATCACACTAATAAATTTGTTGATTATTATAAAACGACAATTTAAACTATACAATATTTATAGTTTAGGTAAATATCGAATTAATATATAAGCAGGAATAAAACAAAATCCTGCTATGATAAAAAAATAACTCCATCCAAGATAAGTAGCCGCATAGCCTGAAATACTACCAAACAATATGGTACTAATATAAGCAATAGAAGTAATTAAAGCAATTTGGGTTATACAATATTTAGCACTACAACATCTTAATTGGTAAGAAAAAAACGGTGAAATAGTTAAGCCTTTGGTAAATTCTTGAAAAAAGACCGATATATACAGACTTGTAATATTTCGATTATAAAAATAGAGAAATAAAAAAGATATGCTAGATAAAGCATGATATATTAATGCTCTTTTAAGCAAATAAGAAT